>NZ_DBHIXN010000003.1:0-88480 GCF_057270615.1 Leptotrichia sp. | reverse complement strand
TAACAGAAGCAACTACTACCCAAGAACCTCGCGACTTCAGTCGTGAGAGGTTCAGGAAATTCAATGTGGAATGGGAAGAACTGGAAAATTATTCGCTTATGAGAATTTTGATTTGGTGCCAGATATAGTTACAATTGCAAAATCTCTTGGTGGAGGAGTTCCAATCGGAGCTTGTTTGACAAAAGGGAAGGCAAATGATGTGCTAGTTCCTGGCGACCACGGTTCTACTTATGGTGGAAATCCGTTGGTCTGTGCAGTTGCAAATGCTGTTTTACACGAATTAATTGACAACAAATTAATTGAAAAAAATGTTGTGGAAAAAGGTCAATATTCTGTGGAAAAGTTAAATAAATTAAAAGAAAAATTTGATTTTATCGAAGAAATTCGTGGAAAAGGACTTCTTTTGGGAATAAAATTTAATGAAGAAAAAGTTTTGGCAAAAAATGTTGTTTCAAAAGCACTAGAAAATGGATTGCTACTAGTTGGAGCCGGAAATAATGTTGTAAGATTTTTTCCACCGTTTAATGTAACTAATGACGAGATTGACAAGGCTATTTCAATTTTAGAAAAAGTTTTGGAAACATTTTAATTTGAATAAGAAAGAAAAAATAAAAATTAAGGAGAAAATATGCTAAAAGGAAAATCATTTTTAAAACTATTAGATTTTACAACAGAAGAATTACAGTATTTACTGAACTTGGCGAAAAAATTAAAGGAAGATAAAAAAAATGGAACTGAGAAAAAAACAATGACTGGGAAAAATATTGCTTTGATTTTTGAAAAAACTTCTACTAGAACGAGATGTGCGTTTGAAGTTGGAGCCTATGATCAAGGTGCAAATGTTACTTACATCGGACCTTCCGTTTCACAAATCGGAAACAAGGAATCTATGGAAGACACAGCAAAAGTTCTCGGAAGATTCTATGACGGAATAGAATATAGAGGATACGGACAGGACCTTGTCGAAACATTATCCAAACATTCTGGAGTTCCTGTATGGAATGGACTTACAACCGAATTTCATCCAACACAAATTTTGGCAGATTTTTTAACAATTTTTGAGAAAAAAGGAAAATTAAAAGGAATAAAATTTGCATTTTTAGGTGACGGAAAAAATAATATGGCAAATTCTTTAATGATCGGAGCCGCTAAATTTGGGATGGATTTTAGAATTGTTGCTCCAAAAGAATATTTTCCAGATAAGGAACTGGCAGAAACTGCATTAAAATTGGCCGAAGAAAATGGAGGACGTATTTCATTTACAGATGATCGAATTGAAGGAGTAAAAGACGCAGATGTTATATATACTGATGTATGGGTATCAATGGGAGAACCAAAAGAAGTGTGGAAAGAGCGAATAAATAGACTTTCATATTATCAAGTAAACAGTGAACTTGTAAAATATGCAAAAAAAGATTATCTATTTATGCACTGTTTACCAGCGTTTCATGATTTAAATACAAAAGTTTCAAAGGAAATTGAAAATGAATATGGATTGAAGGAAATGGAAGTTACTGATGAAATATTTAGAAGTAAAAATTCTGTTGTATTTGATGAGGCAGAAAATCGTATGCATACGATAAAGGCTGTGATGGTGGCGACTTTAGGAGAGGGAGAATATCCTTTATAAATTTAGTTGCTTAATAGTTATTTTGTTTAAAAATAGATTAGTCAAGGTGTGATAATAATCTTCCCTTTCTAAAAAAAACTTAAAATATAATTTTTGATTTATCCTAAAAATACTTTACTCTGTCCATAAAATAAAAAAATTTGAAATAAATATATATATATGATATACTAAAAAAAGCAGTATACAAGCAATTTGAGAATATTAAAAATATAAAATATTGGGAGGAGTTTATGGATAATAATAAAATTAGCGAGCAGAAATCAATTGCAGGTTTAAAGGCTAATGCTGCCGCTTTTCTTATAAATTTGAGTTTTTTTACAATAATCGGAGGGCTGATAGTTCCAATTTTTGCATTGATTTTGGAAGATAAAAATAGTTTTGTAAGATCGTATGCAAAACAGACTTTGGCAATATCAGTTTTATTAATTGTTTCAGGAGTTCTAAATTTTATCATAATTGTTGGGAATATTTTATATATTGTAATTTTTGTAGTGTTAGCCATATTGCAAATTATTGCAACTGTTTCATCAATTTTGGAAAAAGAGTTTAAAATTCCTTATGTTGATAAAGTTATAAATCTTTTGTTTTTATATTAAATAAGCTTATACTATTTTTTGTTTGAATAAAAGTTGCATTTATTAAAAATCACAGTATTTTATTGTTAAATGAAAATATGATTTTTATCATTTTATTAATTATGCCAGAACGTTCACAACTTTAGTCGTGAGAAGTTCAGGGAAAATACACCAAATATAGATTGTTTAGGTGTATTTTTATTTTGTCGAAAAAAAACTACAACAGTTCACAAATTATAGTAAAAATGTTATAATGTTAAATGTATTCAAACTTGTGTTTTGTTATGCCGAATGGTAGAAATGTCTGGTAATAAGAATTTTAGTCAATGTGTTTATAAAAAAGGGAGAGAATGTTGAATATTACTTTATATAGAAAATATCGACCGCAGAATTTTGATGAAATTGCGGGGCAAGAATTTGTGCTAAGGGCTATTAAAAATTCCCTTAGGGAAAATAAGTTATCACATGCATATTTATTTACGGGTCCACGTGGTGTTGGTAAAACTACCATTGCGAGACTTATTGCAAAAGGTGTAAATTGTCTGAATAGTAAAAATGTTACAGATAATCCGTGTGGAAAATGTGAGAATTGCCGAGAAATTTCTTTGGGAATTTCGATGGATATGATTGAAATTGATGCGGCTTCCAATCGTGGGATTGATGAAATTCGGGAGTTAAAAGAAAAAATAAATTATCAGCCTGTTAAAGGAAGAAAAAAAATATATATAATTGATGAGGTTCATATGCTTACAAAAGAAGCATTTAACGCACTTTTAAAGACGCTGGAAGAACCGCCTTCACATGTTATATTTATTCTTGCAACAACAGAGATTGATAAAATTCCAGATACAGTTATTTCCAGATGTCAGCGATATGATTTTTTGCCAATTAGTAAAGAGGATATAAAAAAGTTGCTTCAGAATGTGGCTGAAAAAGAGAACATTAAAATTGATAACGCAAGTCTGGATTTGATTTATCGAAAATCTGAAGGGAGTGCAAGAGATAGTTTTTCCATTTTTGAGCAAGTTGTATCGAATTTTAATAATGAAGAGATTAATATAGAAAAAACTCAAAAGGCCTTGGGAGTAGTGCCTGATGTGATTTTGGAGGAATTTCTAGATTTAATAAAAAAAAGTGATAAAGAAAAGCTAGTTGATTTTATTGATAAAATTTGGGAAGATGGAATTGTAATTGAAACTTTTTTAAAGGATTTTTCTTATTATTTAAAGGAACAGTTTAAAAAGCAAACAGATTTATCGGTAAATTTTTTACTGGATACAATAAGTGCGATTTTTTTTACTTTGAATGAATTTAAATATGAAGAAGATAAAAGACTGCTTGGATATGTACTTGTTTATGAGCTTTATAAAAATCAGAAGAAAAATACAAATTCAAGTAATTCTGTTATTGATAAAAATTATATTAAAGATGTGTCAGACCATATTTATAAAAAAGTTATAGGTCAAATTTCAGAAAATTCAAAAATTATAAATTTAGATGTTACGGCTCAAAAAGATGAAATTAAAAAAACAAAACCAGAAAAGAGTTCCAAAAACTATGATATTTCAATTTTTTCTGCAAATTGGAGAAAAATACTTTTGGAAATAAAAAATGAAAGTGTAATGCTAGGAGCATTATCAATAGAAAGTAAACCAGATAGAGTAGAAGATGGAGTGCTTTTCATAAGATTTCCAAGTAATCAAAAATTTCATAGTGAACAGCTTATGATTCCAGAAAAAAAAATAAAAGTTGAAAAAATTATTAATCAGATTTGTAATTCAGATATTGAGATAAAGACTTTTTTTGAAAGTGATGATTTTCAAAATAAAGAAGATAAATTTTTGAAAGATGCAATAAAATTTTTTGATGGAGAAATTTTAGAAAAAAAATAAAAATATTAAATGAAATTGTTAGCAAAGAAAGGAATGGTAAATATGAAAGTTAAAGTAATTTTAAAAGAAAATATAAAAGGTGTAGGTAAAAAAGATGAAATTGTAGAAGTAAAAGATGGATATGCAAATAATTTTTTGTTAAATAAAAATAAAGCGATACTTGCAACACCTGAAAATATTAATAAATTAAAGGCAAGAAATGAAAAAATCCAAAAACATCATGATAGAGATGTAAAAAATGCCGAAGAATTAAAGAAAGTTTTGGCTACAAAGGAAATTGTTCTAAAAGTAAAGGCTGGGGAAAATAATAAGGTATTTGGTTCAATTAGTGCAAAGGAAATTGTGCAAGCTATAAAAGAACAGCTGGATATTGATATAGATAAAAAGAAAGTTTCAACAGATTCTAAAGTAAAGGAAATTGGACTGCATAATATTGAATTAAAGCTTCATTCAGAAGTAAAGGCTAACTTAAAAGTTAGAGTTGAAGCTAAATAATAAATTTTATTATGAATTATCTTGGACAATTATAAAAATAGAATCTATAAAATTAAATTGAGATTGGAAAGTGAGAAAATTGAAAAATGGGGTTATACGATGAAGATGGGAGAAATAGTGAGCCATATAGCATAGAGGCTGAAGAAGCGCTTCTTGGGTCTATCTTTATAAATCCTAATGTTATGGGAGATGTTGTTGATATTGTAACAGCTGAAGATTTTTATAAAAATAATTATAAGCTAATTTTTTCTGAAATGATAAATGCTTATAGTTCTGGAAAAATAATTGATACCCTTTTGATTATAGAATCTTTAAAAAAAAAGGAACTGATAGAAGAAGTTGGAGATGAAGATGTTATATATGATTTGACTGAAGTTGTACCAACTGCTGCAAATGCTATAAATTATGCCCAAATTATAAAAGATAAATCCATTCAGCGTCAGTTGATATCCATTGGAGAAAAAATTGTAAAAATGGCTACACGTGGATATGAGGAAACTAATGTAATGCTTGATAAATCTGAAAGTATGATTTTTAAAATTGCAGAATCCAAGCAAAAAAAGGAACTTGTAAAGTTATCTGAATTGGTTCAGACTAAAATAAAACTTTTAGATGAAAATTCAAAAAATGGAAAGATGACTGGTATTTCTTCAGGATTTAAAAGATATGACAGTATGACAAGCGGATTTCATGGATCTGATTTAATAATTCTTGCGGCACGTCCTGCAATGGGAAAAACTGCATTTGCATTGAATCTTGCAATAAATGTTGCAAAACAAGGTAAGGGAGTGCTTATATATAGTTTAGAAATGGGAAATGAGCAGTTATTTGACAGACTCGTGGCAAGTGAATCAAAAGTTAGGTTAAAGGCAATAAAGGATGGAACATTGACTTCGGAAGAGGTTGTAAATGTGGGAAACGGTCTCGGACGTCTTTCTGAAATGCCAATTTATATTTCAGATTCTGCAAGCGTGTCAATGCTGGAAATAAAAGCTAATGCAAGACGGCTAAAAGCTGAAGGAAAGTTAGATTTTATGCTAATTGATTATTTGCAGCTAATAAGCCCTTCGTCAAATTCAAGAAAAAGTCGTGAGCAGGAAATATCTGAAATTTCACGGTCATTAAAAATACTTGCCAAAGAGCTGAATATACCGATTGTAACACTTTCACAATTATCTCGTGGAGTAGAGCAAAGAGTTGATAAAAGACCAATTTTGTCAGATTTAAGGGAATCAGGAGCAATTGAACAGGATGCGGATATGGTAATGTTTTTATATCGTGAAAAATATTACAATAAAGATACAGCTACAGAAGTAAATAATGTAAATGTTCCAGATAAATACGTTAATAAATCGCAAAATTCATCAAAAGCCCAAGAAAATGAAAATGATAAAAAGAAAGAAATGGAAAAAGTTGAATTAATAATTGGAAAACATAGAAGCGGACCGACTGGTACGATAGAATTAGGATTTTTTGCAGATTATCAGCAATTTGTAAATGTTGTGGATGATAATTTTGTGCCACCTGAGGAATAAAAAATAAAAAAAAGAAAAGAATTAAGGAGAAAAAATTAAATAATGGAAACAAAAAAAAGAGTAGAATTATTAGCACCAGCTGGAAATATGGAAAAATTAAAGACTGCCTTTCATTTTGGAGCTGATGCGTGTTTTGTTGGAGGAAGTGCATTTAATTTAAGGGGAATGTCTTCAAACTTCAAAAATAAGGAATTAAAGGAAGCTGTGGATTATGTTCATAGTTTGGGGAAAAAAATATATGTAACTTTAAATATCTTTGCACATAATACAGAAATTGAATATATGCCAAGATTTATAAAAAAACTGGATGAATTTGGCGTGGATGCAGTAATTGTAGCTGATCTGGGAGTTTTTCAGATGGTTAGGGAGTATGCTCCAAATATGAAGATTCATGTAAGTACTCAGGCGAACAATACAAATTGGATGAGTGTAAAAACTTGGAAAGATTTGGGAGCAAAAAGAGTTATTTTGGCAAGGGAAATGTCACTTAAAGAAATCAAGACTATACGTGAAAAAGTGCCTGATGTGGAAATAGAGGTATTTATTCACGGGGCAATGTGTATGGCTTATTCTGGAAGATGCCTTTTAAGCAACTATTTTACAAATCGTGATGCAAATCGTGGGATCTGTGCTCAAGATTGCCGTTGGAATTATAAGGTTATTGCAGAAGGACATGAGGAAACTGGAGCACATGACATTGTAGAAAACGAAGAAGGAACATATATGTTTAATGCTAAAGACTTGTGTTCGATAGAATTTATTGATAAAATAATTGAAACAGGGGTAGATTCGTTAAAAATTGAAGGAAGAATGAAAAGTATCTATTATAACTCAACTGTTGTAAAACAATATAAAAGAGCATTAGATAATTATTATTCTGGAAATTATAAATATGACCCTGATTGGCTAGCTGAGCTTAAAACTATTAGTCATAGACAATATTCAAATGGATTTTATCTAGGGCCTACTTCTGAAAAGGATCAAAATTATGAAACTGGGCTGTCTTATAGCCAAACATATCGACTTGTTGCAAATGTCCTAGAAAAAGTTGATGTGAACAAGTATAAGATTCAAATAAGAAACAAAGTTTATGCAACTGAAACTTTGGAACTGGTACGTCCAATTGGAGATGCAATTAAATTTAAAGTAGAAAACTTTTTAAATACAAAAAATGAAGAATATCAAGAATATGTAAATCCAAATACAATCGCTATTATTGAAACAGATGTGGAAATGGGACCAATGGATCTTATTAGAATAAAGTTACCTGAAGGGCAATCAGATAGTGATATGGATACATCAGAATTTTAATTATATTAAATAAAAAATTAATTATAATTTTAACGTAAAAAAAGCATTGTGGATAAAAACCGCTATTTTTTAATCAAAACTAAACTATTTATTTATTGAAAATTGTTTTAAAAAAAAGATAAAATACTATACAAATCAAAAAAAATGAGTTATAATTAATTATAAGGTTAAGTTTTTGTTTTGTAAAAATTTTGAAATTAAATTCGTCTAATAATTTGTTAGATAAAATATAAAAATAAAAAATTTTTCGGAATAAAAAATAAAAAAACAGAAATAGAAGTGGAGATAATTATGAGAGAAAAAATATTAGTAATCGAAGATGATCCTAAAATTTCAAGATTACTTGAAATTGAATTAAAATTTGAAGGATTTGATGTATTTTTTGCATATGATGGTAAAGAAGGATTAAATATGGCTAAATATGGTTCGTATGACATTATTCTTTTGGATGTAATGCTTCCTAAAATGAGTGGAATGGAAGTTTGTAAAAGAATAAGAGAAACTTCACAAGTGCCTATTATTATGCTTACAGCTAAAGATGAAATTAGTGATAAGGTAGTTGGATTTGATTATGGGGCAGATGACTATATGACAAAGCCATTTTCAAATGAAGAATTGCTTGCCAGAATAAAAGCTCTTCTTAGAAGAACTAAAAAATCTGTTGTTCATAAAGGAATATTTGAATTTGAAGATTTGACGATTAACTACTCTACTTATGAAGTGTTTAGAGATTATGGAAAGAATCTTATTCAGCTTTCAAAAAGAGAATTTGAATTGCTTGACTTTTTAGTATTAAATAAAGGAATTGTTTTATCAAGAGATAAAATTTTGGAAGAAGTTTGGGGATTTGATTATATTGGAAATGACAATATCCTTGACTTGTATATTAAATATTTAAGAGATAAAATTGACAAGCCTTATGAAAGAAAATTTATTCAAACTGTAAGAGGAATTGGATTTATTTTTAAATAAGGAGTAAAAAATGAAAAATTTAAAATTAGAAGATCGTATTTCGGCAAATTACGCTCTTCTATTTTTGGTATTAATATTAGTTTCTAATATTATTTTGGTTTATTCGCTTCAAAGGCAGTCAAATAAAGTACTTGAGGATTCTGCTAGTGGAAAGCTGGAAGAAATAAACAGCTTTTTAGATAAAGTTGGAATTTTTTCAGATAAAACAAATGTGCTTACACTTGATTTTAACCCTGAAATTATCGAAGGAAAGAAAGTAATTCACGTAAAACCATTTAATCCAGGAGAAGACAATTATTTATATGTTTTGGAAATAAAGCAAAATAAAGATTCAGTAATTCCAATTAATACAATTGGTGATACAGATACTGAAGAGGCTTCTATGACTAACGAGAAAATGGTTGAACTGCTTGAAAGTTTTCATTTAAAAGATAATACTTCAAACGGAAAAGTAATAAATATAGAAAAGAATAAATATTTTGTATTTAAGGTAAGTCGTGTAATAAAAAATTATAAATTTAATATTTATACTTTAAAGAATGTTACAAATGAAAACAAAATTTATAAAAGACTGGAATATCTTGTTATTTTATTTACAATAATCGGAGTTGTCATAACAATCATTGTTTCAAAAATAATGAGTCGAAGAATCTTAAAACCAATCAATAATGTAATAAAAACAGCAAAAAGCATCTCAACAGATGACTTGAGCAAGAGAATAGAAATACCAAAAGAGGAAGATGAATTACAAAATCTGACGCTTATTATAAACGAAATGTTAGATAGGCTGGAAACATCATTTGAAAATCAAAAAAAATTCGTATCAGACGCTTCACATGAATTACGGACACCACTTGCTATAATAAAAGGTTATGCAGAGATTATACGAAAACGTGGAACTACGGACATTGACATATTTGTAGAATCAATTGATTCGATAATTAGTGAAACTGATAATATGCGTAATTTAATACAAAAATTATTATTTTTAGCTAAAGGTGAAATTACAAAAATTAATACAAAATTTGTAGACATTGACGCAAATGAAATGGTTCATCAAATTCATTCTGATACAGTAGTTTCTAACAAAACTCATAATTTTCATTTGGAAATGGGAGAGAATTACAAAATTAAAGGTGATGAAACATTGCTACAGCAGGCAATTAGAGCCTTAATTGAAAATGCTACAAAATATTCAGAGCCAAATACAAATATTTACATAAAATCTTTCATAAAAGATGGATTTGGACGGATTTCAATTAGAGATGAAGGAGTTGGAATTTCTGAGGAAGATGCAAAAAGAATCTTTGATAGATTTTACAGAGTAGATTTATCAAGAACAAAGGCTACAGGTGGAACTGGACTAGGACTTGCGATAGTCAAGCGAATCGTAGAAATTCATAACGGAAAAATCGAAATTGATTCTAAAATGAATGAAGGTACAGAAATTTCAATAGTTTTGCCTATTGGAGGTGCTGTTGTAAATTCGCAGGAAGAAATTAGTAAAAATTTAAAAAAAGAAAAATCTGAGAGAAAAAAGAACATTTTTGGATTTTTAAAGAAAAAAAATAAAAAAGAGAATAGAAAATTAGAAAATAGAAAGGGAAAATGATGGCTAGAAAATATTTTGGAACTGATGGAATGAGAGGAGAAGCCAACAAGGACTTGACAATTGATTTGGTTACGAGCTTGGGGCTGGCTCTTGGATATTATTTAAAAAAACATAGAAAAAAAGCTGGGAAACCTAAAATTATTCTTGGAACTGATACAAGAATTTCAGGATATATGATCCGTTCGGCACTTACAGCAGGATTAAATTCTATGGGTGTAAATATTGATTTTGTTGGGGTGCTTCCAACCCCTGGAGTTTGTTATTTGACTAGAAAATTAAAAGCTGATGCAGGAATTATGATCTCAGCTTCACACAATCCTGTAAAGGACAACGGAATAAAAATATTTAGTCAAAATGGTTATAAATTGCCTGATGCAGTTGAGGAAAAATTAGAAGAATTGATGGAAAAAAAAGATAAACTTTTAAAGTATCAAGTTGCAGGAGATGATCTTGGTACATTTAAATATGTAGAAGATGATATGAAAATCTATTTAGATTACTTGACTTCTACAGTAAAAACTAATTTTTCAAAATTAAGAATTGTAATTGATACTGCAAATGGTGCGGCTTATAGGGTAGCTTCAAAAGTTTTTCAAAATTTAGGTGCAGATGTTGTTGTAATTAATAATATTCCAAATGGAAAAAATATTAATGTAAACTGCGGATCTACACATCCAGAGCTTCTTCAGGAAGTAGTTAAAGTTTACAAGGCTGATTTGGGACTTGCCTATGATGGAGATGCCGACAGATTAATTGCTGTTGACAATACGGGAGCTATCATAAATGGAGATCTGATTATTGCAATTATTGCAGAATATATGCAACATAGAGGGCTTTTAAATGATAATAAGGTTGTAACTACAGTTCTAAGTAATATGGGATTTGAAAAATATTTAGATGAAAAGGGGATTGGTCTAATTCGTGCAAATGTTGGTGATAGATATGTTCTTGAAAAAATGAAGGAATATGGACTAAATATTGGTGGAGAACAATCTGGACATATTTTAATGCTTGATTATAATACAACTGGAGACGGAGTATTGTCATCAATTCAGCTAGTTGCGGCTATTTTAGAAAGCGGAAAGACTTTGCATGAACTTGTAAAAGATATTAAATTATGGCCACAAGATTCAAAAAATATTTTAGTTGCAAAAGAGAAAAAGGCAACTTGGGAAACAAATAAGGAATTAATTGACTTTATTAAGGCAAAAGAGAAAGAAATTGCTGGAAAAGGTAGAATCCTTGTAAGAGCTTCTGGAACAGAATCTTTAATAAGAGTAATGGTTGAAGCTGAAAGTCAAGAAACTGTGGATAAATATGTGGAAGAGTTGAGTAAAAAAGTGGAAGAAACTCTTTGTTAATGAACGATAAAAAAAGAATAAAAAATAATTATGAAACTGGGATTTTTTTCTCAGTTTTTTTATTTTATAAGAATATAGTAATTTTGAAATGTATTATACTGTTTCTCATTTAAATAGCAGATTTTTTTTATCAAGGGAGCTTGACTCTTTGTCAATGAATAAAACAAAAAAAGACTATTTCATGTTGAAATAGTCTAATTTTCTAAACTTATTTAAGTTTTGTATTTATATTTATCTCATTATAATTTAAATAATAAGTCAGTATATGTTGGGAATTTCCATAAGTCTTTATCAATAACTTTTTCTAGATTATCGCAAGGAACTCTTAATGCTTCAAGTCCTGATACTAATTTTTCTTTTGCTAAATCAGTTTGTTTAGGAAGATCTTCTTCATTTGAAACCCTTGTAATTTCTTTTTCAAGCGATTTTGTTTCTTTTCTTAGTGCTGTTACATTTGACAAAACATCTTTTAACAATTCTTCCTGTTCTTTTATAAAGGCTTTTCCGTATTTTGAATTTTTTTCAATATGGTCTGCCAATAAATTTGCAAATTTTAGAGCTGATGGCAAGATGTTTTTGTTTACGATATCAATTAATGTTCTTGATTCGATACTAAGCTGTTTTACGTATCTTTCAGCATAGGCATTGTATCTTGCTTCTGATTCTTGTTCTGAAAGCATTCCTATTTCATTTACTAATTTTAGAATTTCTGGGTCAACCATTTTTCTAAGTGCTGTGTTTGCAGAAACTTCGTTTGTAAGCCCTCTTCTCTTGGCTTCTTTAACCCATTCTTCACTGTATCCGTTTCCATTAAAGATAATTCTGTGATGCTTTTTATAAGCATTTGCAATAATTTCATTTATTGCTTTTGGTAATGTCTTTTCTGTTGCCTTTTCCAATTTGTCAGCATATTCAGACAAAACTTTTCCAACTGCTGCATTAATTACTGCCGCTGTTGTTGCTGGAGTTGAGCTTGAACCTGGCATTCTAAATTCAAATTTGTTTCCAGTAAATGCAAATGGTGAAGTTCTGTTTCTATCTCCTGAATCCATACTAAATGTTGGAAGTACGTCAACTGACAAGTTTACTTCTGAAGCTTCTGACACAGGTGCATCTTTTTTGTTGGCAATATTATCTAAAATTGTTGTTAATTCTTCACCTAAGAAAATTGAAATAATTGCTGGAGGTGCTTCATGTCCTCCAAGTCTATGGTCGTTTGTTGCAGTTGCAGTCGCATATCTTAACATTGGATAGTATCTGTCAACAGCTTCAATTACTGCAGATGTAAAAATTAAAAATTCTGTATTTGTCTTAGGATCTTTTCCAGGACTGAATAAATTTTTTCCGTCATCTGTTCCAAGTGACCAGTTGTTATGTTTTCCTGAACCATTTACTCCGTCAAAAGGTTTTTCGTGAAGCAATGCGACTAATCCATGTTTTAATGCAGTTTTTTCAATTGTTTCCATTATAATCTGGTTCTGGTCTGAAGCCAGATTTGCTACTGAAAATAATGGAGCTACTTCAAATTGATTTGGTGCAACTTCATTATGTCTAGTTTTTGACGGAACTCCTAATTTCCACAATTCTACATCAACATCACTCATAAAGTTAATTACTTTATCTTTAATTTTTCCAAAATAATGATCATTTAATTCTTGACCTTTTGGTGCTGGAGCTCCAAACAGAGTTCTACCAGTAAGAAGTAAGTCATCTCTTTTTTCAAATAGCTCTTTTTTTACTAAAAAATATTCTTGTTCTACTCCAAGTGTATTAAATACATGTTTTGAGGTTGTATTCCCTAATGCTCTTAGAACTCTTAAAGACTGTTCACTTATATATTTCATTGTTCTTAACAAAGGAACTTTTTTATCTAGTGCTTCACCTGTAAATGAAATGAATGCAGTTGGAATATATAATGTAACTCCATTTTTATTTTCTCTTATAAATGGATATGAACTTGTGTCCCAAATAGTGTATCCTCTTGCTTCAAATGTGCTACGAAGTCCACCATTCGGAAATGATGAGGCGTCAGGTTCACCTTTTATCAGATTGCTTCCTGAAAATTTATAAATTAATTCTTCACTTTCAGTTGGTTCCAAAAATGAATCGTGTTTTTCAGCTGTTAAGTCTGTTAATGGCTGAAACCAGTGGCAGTAGTGAGTTGCCCCTCTTTTAGTTGCCCAATCTTTTATTGCGTTTGCGATTACTTCTGCAGCTTCTTTTGATAATTCTGTTTTTCCTAATTGTGATGCTTTAAATTCTTTGAAAACTTCTTTAGAAACTCTTTTTTTAAGGTTGCTGTCTCTGAAGACGTTTTCACCAAAACTTTTCATAGCATTTTCCATAAATTTACCTCTTTTCTAATTTCTAAGATCTTTATTTTTTCAAAGATTGAAAATGTGCTAAATTTAACTCTGATTTTATATAGTTTCCGAACAAGTCTGTTAAAATGCACTTTTTTCAAAATTTTCCAAAATTTTTCATAGGCTTATTATACAATGTGTAAAATCATAAGTCAAATAAAAATTTTTGGAGTATTTTACTGGAAAAAAAATCTCTAAAATCAATATTTATAGTATTTTTAGCTGTTTTATAAAGCTAAATACTTTGATATTCAAATTTTATTTTATGTTTGCAAAATGGGTATGTGAAATGTATAATTGGTTCATTAAGGTTATGATATTTTTAATTTGAAAAATATTTCATGAAAAATCTAAAACATTGGAGGTACAGACTTTGGATAATAACATTCAAAATGTAAAATTTCAAAAATGCGAGCTTTCTAAAAAGTCACTTTATGAGCCGTATTTTGAAAAAGACAACTGCGGTATGGGATTTATCGCAAATATTGACAACAAGAAAAGTAATCACATAGTGAAAGATGGAATTAGAATTTTGGCTGGATTGGAGCATAGAGGAGCTGAAGGCTACGATTCAGAAACTGGAGATGGAGCTGGACTTTTATTTGAAGTGCCACACGAATTTTTTTTAGAAATAGTTACCGATCTTCCAGAATTTGGAGATTATGGAGTTGCCAACATATTTTTTCCGACTATAGAGGAAGAGTTTAAAAAAATAAAGGCTATTATTGAAGAAACTGTGAAGAACTCAAAAGACAAAATCCTAACTTGGAGAGAAGTTCCTGTTAAAAAGGATGCTGTAGGGATTCAAGCACAGTCTACAATGCCGTCTGTCTGGCAACTTTTTATAAAAAGAGTAAATTCTTCAAAAGAGGATTTTGAAAAAAATCTTTACATTCTAAGAAGAAAAATTGAAAATTCTGTAAAAAAAGCAGATTGTGATACAGAAGATAAATTCTATATAACAAAATTATCTTCTAAATCAATTGTTTATAAAGGTCTAGTTAAGCCTGACCAAATTGAAAACTTTTATATTGACTTGCAATCAGATAAACTTTTAAGTTCATATTGCCTTGTTCACCAAAGATTCAGTACAAACACTTTTCCTGCATGGAAACTTGCTCACCCATTCAGATTTTTGGCACATAATGGGGAAATTAATACAGTAAAAGGTAATGTAAACTGGATGAAAGCTAGAGAAATTGCACTTTCATCACCTAATTATGAAGATATAAAAGAGCTGTTCCCTATAAATGACAAAGAATGGTCAGATTCAGCTAACCTTGATGCTGTCATAGAACTGCTTGTATTTTCAGGAAAAACTTTAATGGAAGCAATTTCAATTTTAGTTCCTGCAGCTTGGGAAAAGGATCATACAAAATCTGAAGATTTAAAAGCATTTTATGACTACTATTCAGGACTGATGGAACCTTGGGACGGACCTGCTGCGATGATTATGACAGATTCTAGATATTTGGTTGCAAAACTGGATAGAAACGGTCTTAGACCGCTTAGATATATCTTAACTGATGACAATCAGATGCTAGTTGGTTCAGAAGTTGGAACTTTGCCAATTAAACCTGAAACTATTGTTAAGAGCGGAAGAGTTAAACCAGGGAAAGTCTTTGTAATTGACCTGGAAAAGAAAAAATTGTATAGTGACGATGAAGTTAATGAAAAAGTTTTAAATGGAACAGATTTTAAAAAGTTAATTAAAGATAAGAAGAATGTCAGCGACTTGATGAAAGAATCTAGCTTTGATTACAAAAAATCTAGCGATTTAGATGACATTTATAATAAATTAAAATTATTTAGCTATTCAAGGGAAGACTTGCACATATTGATTTCAAGAATGGCTATAACTGGACAAGAGCCTCTTGGTTCAATGGGAAATGATGCGGCTCTTTCTATTTTTTCTGAAAAACCGAAACTGCTTTACAGCTATTTCAAGCAACTTTTTGCTCAAGTGACAAATCCTCCGATTGATTCAATTAGAGAAAATTTTGTTATGTCGCTTAGAACTCAGCTTTACAGAAAAGCAAATATTCTGGAAAAAGATTCTGAAGCTGGACAAACTGTAGTTTTAGATTCTCCAATCGTGGACAATAAAACTATGGAATTTTTGAAAAATTATGAAAGAAATGGTAAGAAACCTGCTGTTTTGGATATGACTTTCAAACCATCTGAAAACTTGGAAGAAAGACTGGATAAAATATTTAAGCTTGCTGAAGATGCGATTGACAGCGGAGTGAAATCAATTATTTTATCTGACAGAAATGCTGATACTGAAAATGTGGCAATTCCAGCTTTACTTGCAGTATCTGGACTTCATCACTATTTAATTAAAAATAAAAAACGAAATGAAATTGATATTTTAGTAGAAACTGGAGAAGCTAGGGAAATTATGCATTTTGCATTGCTGATTGGATACGGTGCAACTGCGATTAATCCTTACTTGGCACTTGATTCAATTGAATATATGGTAAAAAATAAACTTTACTTGAATGCCGATGAATCTGAAATAAAAGATTTGCAATATAACTATTTAAAAGCTCAGAAAAAATCAATCTTGAAAACTATGTCAAAAATGGGAATTTCAACTGTTGACAGTTACAGAGGAGCACAAATTTTTGAAGCTGTTGGATTATCAACTGAATTAGTTAAAAAATATTTCACAGGAACTGTTTCAAGAATCGAAGGACTTACAATTAAAACATTGGAAGATGAAGTGTTAAATAACTTTGATGATGCTATTGATTCAATCAATCTTGGTGCTGAAGCACTTTATGTAGATGGAGAATATTCTTGGATGAAGGAAGGAACAAACAGAATCTTAACTCCTGATGCGATTGCAAAAGTCCAAGATGCAGCAAAGAGAGATGATTACAATACTTATAAGGAATTTGCAAAAATTGTAAATGACCAAAGTCAGCATTTGCTTACAATAAGAGGAATGCTAAAATTCCATTCTGATAGAAAACCTGTTTCAATTGACGAAGTTGAGCCAGTTGAAGCAATTATGAGAAGATTTGTTACTGGAGCAATGTCATTTGGATCAATCTCAAAAGAAGCTCACGAAGCGATTGCAAGAGCGTTAAATACAATTGGTGGTCGTTCTAACTGCGGAGAAGGTGGAGAAGATCCTAAAAGATTTTTGGATAACAGAAGAAGTGCTACAAAGCAAATTGCATCTGGAAGATTTGGAGTTACAACTGATTACTTAGTAAATGCCGATGAATTGCAAATTAAGATGGCTCAAGGGGCAAAACCTGGAGAAGGTGGACAATTACCTGGATTTAAAGTAAATAAAGAAATTGGTGCTACTCGTCATACAACGCCTGGAATTAGCTTGATTTCACCACCACCACACCACGATATTTACTCAATCGAAGATTTAGCACAATTGATTTTTGACTTGAAAAATGTAAATGAAAAAGCTAGAATTAGTGTTAAATTAGTGTCTGAAGCTGGAGTTGGAGTCGTTGCTTCTGGAGTTGCAAAAGCAAAATCTGAAATGATTTTAATTTCTGGACATGACGGAGGAACTGGAGCATCCCCTCTATCTTCAATTAAACATGCTGGATTACCTTGGGAATTAGGACTTTCTGAAGCTCACCAAATTTTAAAAGAACACAAATTGAGAAGCAGAGTTACTCTTCAAGTTGATGGAAAACTAAAAACTGGTAGAGATTTAGTAATCGGAGCGATTTTAGGAGCTGAAGAATTTGGATTTGCGACAATGCCGCTTGTAATTTTAGGATGTATTATGATGAGAAAATGTCATACAAATATGTGTCCAGTTGGAGTTGCAACTCAATCTGAAGAACTTCGTAAGAAATTTACTGGACAATATGAAAATATTATCAGATACTTTAGATTTATTTCACAAGAAGCAAGAGAAATTATGGCTGAACTTGGAGTTACACAGCTTAACGAATTAATCGGAAAAGCTGATGAATTTTTAGAAGTCAACAAAGTTTCAAACTTGGAAAAAGTTAAAAATGTAAATCTTGAAAAAATTCTTTATACTGACAAGAACAGCGAAAGCTCGAATGTAAAAACTCAAAATCAAAACTTTAAAATGGAAGATATTCTTGACAGAAAGTTAATTAAACTTGCAAAAGCAACTTTTGAAAGTGATAAGAATAATGTTGCAAAAACTGTAATTAATGAAAAAGTAGAAAACTTTAATAGAAGCCTTGGAGCTATGTTAAGTGGAGAAGTGGCTAGAACATTTGGTGGCTACATGCTTGAAGATGATACAATTACACTAAACTTGGAAGGAATTGGTGGACAAAGTTTTGGAGTGTTTGGAGCAAAGGGAATTACATATAATTTGACTGGACAATCTAATGACTACATCGGAAAAGGATTATTTGGAGCAAAAATTATAATTAAAAAACCTGAAGTTTCTAAATACGAAGCAGATAAAAATATAATTGGAGGAAATGCCATTTTATATGGTGCTATCAAAGGAGAAGCCTATTTTAACGGAGTTGTTGGAGAACGGTTCTGTGTTAGAAACTCTGGAGCGGTTGCTGTTGTAGAAGGTGTTGGAGATCACGGTTGTGAATATATGACTGGAGGTCGTGCTATTGTTCTGGGAGAAACTGGGAAAAACTTTGCTGCCGGAATGAGCGGTGGAATTGCTTATGTTTATGATAAAAACAATACTTTTGAGCAAAACTTGAATAAAGAAATGGTTGAACTTGATTCACTTAATGATGTTTATGAAAACGAAATAAAAATTTATGTAGAAAAACACTTTAAGTATACAGGAAGTGTTGTTGCAAAAGAAATTTTAAACAACTGGAACACTGAAAAACAAAACTTTAAAGTTGTTATTGCACCTGAATTTAAAGAAATATTTGAGAGAGGTGAGGCTTAGAAATGGGAAAACTAGGTGGATTTTTAGAAATACATAGAGAAGAAAAAAAGATTAGGGAAATTTCTGACAGAATTAAAGATTTTAATGAAATTGATGTACCTTTAGATGATGAATATATAAAAACACAAGCGGCTAGATGTATGGACTGTGGAGTGCCTTTTTGCCACTGGGCTTGTCCTGTAGATAACCACTGTCCTGAATGGCAGGATTTAGTCTATAATGGAGAATGGAAAAAGGCTCTGGACTTGCTTTTGTCAACAAATCCATTTCCAGAATTTACTGGGCGAATTTGTCCAGCACTTTGTGAAGGAAGTTGTACTTTAGGAAAAAATGATAAGCCTGTAACTACTAAAAATATTGAACTTGCTCTTATTGAAAAAGGATGGGAGAATGGCTGGGTAAAACCAAAAACTCCGAAAAAAAGACTTGACAAAAAAATTGCAGTAATTGGAAGCGGGCCATCTGGACTTGCTGCCGCTCAAACTTTAAACAGATTTGGGTACAATGTGACAGTTTACGAAAAAAGTGAAAGAGCTGGAGGACTACTTGCACTTGGAATTCCTGATTTTAAGCTTGACAAGAAAATAATCGACAGAAGAGTAAAACTTATGGAAGAAGAAGGTGTTAAGTTTATTTACAACACTGAAGCTGGAAAAGATATTTCTAACGAAAAATTAGAAAAAGAGTTTGATATAATTCTTATGGCTTGTGGTTCAAAACAAGCTAGAGATTTAAATATTAAAGGAAGAGAAGCAAAAGGCGTTTATTTTGCAATGGACTTTTTGACTCAGCAAAACAGAAAAGTAAACAATATTCCTTTGTATAACGAAGAAATTAATGTAAAAGGTAAAAATGTGCTTGTAATCGGTGGTGGAGATACTGGTTCTGACTGTGTTGGGACTTCTGTAAGACAAGGTGCTGCAAGTGTAAAACAAATTGAAATTTTAAACAGGCCATCTGAAACTCGTACATCAAAAAACCCTTGGCCACAATTTCCAATGTATCTAAAAACTTCAACTTCTCACAAGGAAGCAACTGAAGTTTATGGAAATGACCCAAGAGAATGGAATGTTACAACAAAAGAATTTATAAAAGATGAAAATGGAAATTTATGTGGAGTAAAAATTGCAAAAGTTGAAAGTTTTGTAAATGAAGATGGAAGACTTGGATTTAGAGAAATTGAAGGTTCTGAAGAAACGATGAAAGTTGATTTCGTCTTTTTAGCAATCGGATTTTTACATCCATATTTTGAAGGGCTTTTGGAAAATTCAAAAGTTGAATTGGATGGGCGTGGAAATGTTAGTGCAAATGTAATCGACCACCAAACTTCTCAAGAAAAATATTTCGCTGCAGGAGATGTAAGACGAGGGCAATCATTGGTAGTTTGGGCTATTAGTGAAGGTAGAAATGCTGCTAACGCTATTCATAAATATTTGAGAAAAAATAGAAATTAATGCTATTTTATAAATAGCTGATTCATTGTGAATCTTTAATTTATATAAAGCATTAAAATTTCTTCTTGTAAATAAAAAAAGAACTGTTTTATAAAAATAACTTTATAAAGCAGTTTTTTTATTAGAAATTTTTTCTTAAACTTACTTCGTTTATAAATTTTTTAAATAATTTTTTTGAAAATTGATCATTAATTTCCATCATTTCTGGATGCCATTGAACTCCAACAATAAAAGTTTTGTTTGAAATATTTTCAATTGCTTCAATTATTCCGTCTGCACTTTTTGCTGTAACAACAAATCCTGGTGATAATTGATTTATTATTTGATGATGGTAGCTGTTTACAAATCCTATTCCTTCAGGATAAATATCACTTAAAAAACAATTAGTTGCTACGTTTATTGAGTGAGTCGGAGTGTGGGCTCTAGCTTTTTGAAAGTGTTTTACTGAAACGTTTTCATTGTAGGATAGATCTTGGTAAAGTGAACCGCCACATTCAACATTGATTATCTGCATTCCACGACAGATTCCTAAAATTGGCTTTTTATAAGTAATTGCATAACGTACAAGAAGTGAGTCAAATTTATCACGTTCTGGAAATATTTCTCCTAATTTTTCTTTTGGCTCTTCACCATAAAGAAGCGGAAAAACATCATTCCCCCCAGTTAACATTATTCCATCCACGCTTTTTACAAATTCTTCAATGATGTCTTCGTGTTCATTCAAAGGCAAAATATGTGGCACTCCACCAGCATTTATCACAGCATTTATATAAGAAACATCCACATAAGATCGTTTATATCCAGCAAAAAGACCTTTTTCCAATTCAAGTATATTGCTCGAAATTCCAATAATAGTTTTTTTCATAATTATCCTCCAAATTATAAAAATATATATAAATTTAATCATATATTCTTATATTAGTCAATATTTTTGGAAGTTTTTTTATAATTTTCATATTTGTTTAGTTTTAAATCAGTTTATATAAAAAATAAAAAAAATAACTTTTGATTTATTCCTAAACAATTTACTATATCTCGAAAATAGTTCGCTATTTACATATATAATATAAAAATGTTATAATATGATAAAATAATTTTAAAATAAAACTCAAAAATTATAACTGCTGAAAATTATATAATTTTAGTAAGTTTGATTTTAAGGATTGAGAATAATATAAAAATATATGATTGGAGAGAAATAAGTGTGGACGTACATCATTTAAAAATTTTTTTTGAGGCATGCAAGGAAAAAAGTTTTACTAAAGCTGCAAAAAATTTATTTATAAGTCAATCTGCGGTATCAATACAAATAAAAAAATTAGAAACAAAATTAGGAATCCAGCTTATCGAAAGAAATTCCAAAAATTTTAGGCTAACTTTTGCTGGAAAAGAACTTTATCGGATGTCAAAGGACGTTTTTGATAAAATTTTACGAGTTGAAAAAGAGATGGAAAAAATCTCACATTATGGTAAAGGAAAAATCTGTATAGGGGCGACTCATAATATTGGTGAGCCTGTGCTTCCAAGAATTATGGTAGAATTTAAAAAAAATAATCCAGAGATTGAATTTGATTTATACATAAAAAATCGGGAATCGCTTGTAAGGCATTTAAAGGAAGGAACAGTTGATATTGCTTTGATGGAAGAATATTTTATTGAGGACAAGGAAATAAAAGTCATCGAAACAGAAGAATATCCATTTGTTGTTGTGGCTGGAAGAGAAATATCAGATTACAGGGAATTGAAGGAAATGCAGCTATTAAAGCGGGATACGCTTTTGACAAGCAAATATCTTGATTTATTTGAAAAGATAATTGGATTTAATTTAGAAAATCGCATTGTAATAAATGGAAGTATTGAAACTATGAAAAATTTCATAAAAAGTGGACTTGGTTTTGCGGTTCTTCCTTATTACAGCGTTTATGAAGAAGTTGAAAAAGGTGCGCTAAAAGTTATTCACAACTTTGAAAAATCAGAAGATAAGTTTCAAATCGTCTATATTCATGAAAATGGAGAAAAACCAGGAATTTCAAAATTTGTAAAATTTTTAAAAAATTATAAAATTACACCTGCTTTGTTTTCAGTAAAAAATAAGTAATAATTTTTATTAAATAAATATTTTTTATATGGAGGAAAATTATGTTAAAGGAAAATATTAGAAATTCATATTTGACTGCCTTTGAAACTGTAAAGGCATTTGTAGAAAATGAAGAAAATATTGAAAAAACAGAAAAAATTTCGCAGGAATTGGCATTGGCTTATAAAAATGGGAAAAAATCGTTAATTGCTGGAAATGGTGGAAGTAACTGCGATGCGATGCATTTTGCAGAGGAATTTACAGGAAGATTTAGAAAGGACAGAAAAGCATTGCCATCTATAAGTATTAGCGATTCTTCACATATTACTTGCGTTGGAAATGATTATGGATTTGATTTTGTCTTTGCAAAAGGTGTAGAAGCATTTGGACAAGAGGGAGATTTCTTCTTTGGAATCTCAACTTCGGGAAATTCAAAAAATATAATAGAAGCAGTAAAAATGGCAAAAGAAAAAAAATTAAAAACTGTAGCACTGCTTGGAAAAGATGGAGGAAAATTAAAAGGAGTGTGTGATTATGAGTTTATAATACCTGGCGAAACTTCAGACAGAATTCAGGAAGTTCATATGATGATTTTACATATCATAATTGAAGGTGTGGAAAGAACTTTATTTCCTAAGAATTACTAAAATAAAGTAATTTTACTGTAATTCTATTATAAATTAATAGTTTTTTATAAGAGTTTTAAAAGCATTTAGTGGTATATTCTTTATTGAAGTAAATTTTGAAGAAGAGAGATGGTAAAGATGAAATTATTAAAAAAATCTATGCTAGTATTGTCTGCAATGACACTAATTGGAGGAATGAGCTTTGCTGCTGCAACAAAAACTGCAAAAAAAGCAGTTGCTAAAAAAACAGTTACAAAAGTTGTAAAAAAACCAGCTGCAAAAACTGCAAAAAAATCAGCCAAAAAAGTTGTAAAAAAACCAGCTACAAAAGCTGCTAAGAAATCAGCTGTAAAAGTTGCAAAAAAACCAGCTGCAAAGGCTGCAAAAAAATCAGCCGCTAAATAAAAACAAATTTTGAAGAAGAGAGATGGTAAAGATGAAATTATTAAAAAAATCTATGCTAGTGTTATCTGTAATGACATTAATTGGAGGAATGAGCTTTGCTGCTGCAACTAAGACTAGAAGAAAAGCAGTTGCTAAAAAAACAGTAGCTAAAAAAGTTGCTTCAGAATCATATACTTGCGGTTCTGAAAAAATAACAGTTGCTTATCCAACAACAAAAACTGCAAGATTAACAACTAAAGCAGGAAAAGTTTATAACTTAAATATTGCAGTATCAGGTAGTGGATCAAGATATGTTTCTAAAAATGGAAATATTGAATTTTTTAAAGGTGGAAAAGATGCTATGTATAGAGGATCTAACGGTATTGAAAAATCTTGTACAAAAAGATAAACTTTAAAAAGCAAATCAAAAAGTACACAAAATTTTAAAGAATATTAGCAAAAAGTTTTCTACTTTTATTAAGTAGAAGATAACTGTTGAAATATTCATAAAATGATTAAAACACAAATTTTAAATGAGCTTTCTGAATATACAAGTAATAATTTGTAATTTTTAAGAAAGCTCTTTTTTTGTTTCAATTTTTAAGCAAATTGATCAATATATTAAAACCTATTCCAAATTAAACTGTTAAAAATTATACAAACTTAGGATTTAAGTAAAATAGCCATGGCTTTTAAGTTTGTTTTTAAATCAGTTTTACTATTAAAATAAAAAAACTATTCAAAAATTTTACGCTATCAATGATTGAAAATCTTTGTTAAAAATGATAAAATTATAAGGTATAATATAGAGAAGTAATAAATAATAGAGAGGAAATCATAATGCATGAATTGGCTATAATTATTTCAACGTGGATAATTCCGTTTGAGAGAATACATTATTTGATAATTATTATTTTGGCGGTAGCAGTGCTTTTGTCAGATAAATCACCAAATGCAATGCTTGCTTGGATTTTTACGATTTTTACATTTCCAGTAGGTGGTGCAATATTGTATCTTTTATTTGGAATTAACTGGAGAAGGAATAAGATAATTTCCAAAAAGATGAAAGGTGAAGAAAAAAAGCTCTATTCTAGACTTTTTAACTTTATGCAACGAGATGTATCAGATATTTTCAGGTCACAGGACTTTTTTTATTATAATCGGCTAAAAAATGTAGATAAAAACGTTAACAAAATGAGTGAAAATGAAATAAAGGAAAAAATTCAGGATCAAATAAATACGATGATAATGAATATTGGACTTCCCGCTCAGCAAAAGGAAATTGTAAAGATGCTTTATAAGGCTGAAGGAACTTTTTTGACAAATAATAGTTCTTATAAACTGTTTTATGGAGGAAAAGAGGCTTTTGATTCTATTTTGAAAGATGTTGAGAATGCAAAGAATACAATTTATATGGAATATTTTATATGGAAGGCTGATGAGTTAGGAGAGAAGATAAAAAATGCACTTATAAAAAAAGCAAAAGAAGGTGTTAAAATAAAATTGCTTTTTGATGGAGTAGGGACATGGAAATTGCCAAAAAAATATAAAATGGAACTTAGAGACGCCGGGATTAAAATAAGATGGTTTTTGGATGTAAAATTTTTTATTTCTAAGATGAATTATCGAAATCATCGTAAAATAGCTTTAATCGACAATAAAGTAGTTCATACTGGTGGAATGAATGTGGGGCAGGAATATATAGACGGTGGAAAGCGGTTTGAAAGCTGGAGAGATACAAATATTAGAATTACTGGGGAAATAATTGGGCAATATCTTGCAATTTTTGTAACAGATTGGTTAAATAGTGGAGGTAAGGATAATTTTGCTGAAGATATAAAAAAAGAAGCAGTCCATGAGTTGGAAGAGCAAAAGCCAATTGACAGACAGGAAAATTTAAAATATCTTATGCAAGTGTCATCAAGTGGACCTGATACAGAATGGACAACTCTAAAATATTTATATTCTAAAATGATTGCAACAGCAAAATCAGAAATTCTAATTCAAAGTCCTTATTTTGTACCAGATACTGATCTGCTTTCTCAGCTCAAAATGGCAGCTCTTTCTGGAGTGAAAATAAAAATAATGATAACAGGTGTACCTGATAAAAAGATGCCATATTGGATTGCAGAAACTTATTTTGCAGAATTGATAGAGGCTGGAATTGAGATTTTTAGATATAAGGCAGGATTTTTGCACAGTAAAAATATAATAGTGGATGAAAAAATATCTACGATGGGAACGTGTAACTTTGATATGAGAAGTTTTGAGATAAATTATGAAGTAAATTCGGTATTTTATAGTGCAGAAATTAGTAAAGATTTAAAGACACAGTTTTTGAAAGATTTGGAAGTGTGTGAAAGATTTGATGAGGCAAGATTGAAGAAGGTGACTTTTAGAAAACGGCTGAGAAATTCTGTATTCAAGTTAATTTCACCAATAATGTAAAAAAATTATAATAATTGTGGGAAGGAAGACGAATGGAAAAAAATTTCACGAAAGATGGACTTATTCTATTGAATAAAAGTAAAGGGATAAGCTCGTTTGCGGCAATTAATGAGCTGAAGAGAAAAATAAAGGCTAAAAAAGTCGGGCATGCAGGGACGCTGGATCCAATGGCTGAAGGGCTTATGATTGTTATGGTTAATGATGCTACAAAATTTTCTGATGACCTGATGAAAAAGGAAAAGGAATATTATGTTGAAATGGAACTTGGATACAAAACTGATACTTATGATCTGGAAGGGACGGTTATTGAAAGATATGAGGCTGAAATAAATATAAGCAATGCCCAAATAATAAAAGCTGTAAATAGTTTTAAAGGAAAAATAAAGCAGATTCCGCCAATGTATTCTGCAATAAAGGTAGATGGGAAAAAACTTTATGATTTGGCTAGAAAAGGTGTAGAAGTTGAAAGAGCTGAAAGAAATGTGGAAATTTCAGAAATTAGGAAAATCAAAATCTCTAGGCCAGATAAAAATTCAAAAGTCAATGAGAATATCAAAATTTCATTTTATGCAAAAGTCAGCAGTGGAACTTATATCCGTTCTCTAGTTTACGATATTGGGGAAAAATTGGGAGTTTTTGCTACGATGACAAGGCTTGTGAGAACTAAAATTGGAAGATTTGAAATTGAAGATGCGATTGATTTGGAAAAGGCTGAAGCTGAAATTGATAAATTGAAGGAATTGGTGGAGGCTAAAAGGGAAAATGAATCGTTTTGGGCTACAAAAAGTGATGCTGTGATCAGGGCTGAAAAGATTCGGGAAATAGTGTGTTTTGTAGAAATAGAATATGTGCTTGACTATTTTGGGATAAATGTTTCCAATGAGAAATATGGAAAATTGAAAAATGGAATGACAGTTATCGACACATTTAAAAAATTTGAAAATATAAGTAAAGAAGTTAATATGAGAAAAAAAATCAAGGAAAATCAGAAATTTAAGATTTATGTGAGAAATAGAGATACAAATGAACGGGAATTTCGTGGAATTGTGAAAATTGTAAATATTAAGGGAGATAGAATTTATTTAAAGAGAGATAAATACTTTTTGTAACTTTCAGAATTGAAAAGTGGTGATAATAATATATGAAGAAGTCAAATAAATATGTATTTGATATCGAAGTTTTTCCAAATTACTTTTGTATTGTGTTAAAAAAGTTGAATGATGATAAAATATTAATTATTGATTCGGATAATTTTAACCGCCAAAAGAAACTTCTGTATGGAGTCATTTCAAAAAATGTGCTAATTTCCTATGCGGGGCACAGTTTTGATGACATTGTGATTAATGATCTTTTAAAATACAGAAATTCAAATGTAAATAGGAATAAATTAAACAGCGAAATAAAAATAATAAGAAATATGCCAAAAAATGGATATAAAAGCGAGAATCACGAATTTAATTCGTATGATCTGGCTTATGAATATAACTTGAATCTTGGGGTAAAAGGGTTTGAGTTTAATTGTGGAGATAATATTGAAGAGCAGGATTTTGCCAACTTTAATTATGTAATTAAAAAAAATATATATGATAAAACTGTTGACAAGGTAATTGACTACTGCCTTCAGGATGTTTTAGCAACTGAAAAAATGTATAATTTTATAATTTCAGAAGAAAGTAACTGGGATGAAAAGGAAAATCTGTTAAATATACTTACAAATGGCAATTACAGCAACAATATGAAACTTAAGGGAAAGATAAAATACTTAAATTATAGTAATGACAAACTTGTGACTATGCTTCTTAAACAAAATTCTGATAACAACAGCCAGGCTAAAATAAATTATTCAAAAAGAATAAAAATGGATGATTATGATAATTATCTTCAGAAAAAAGTGTATAAATTGTCAATAAAAAAAGATCATCTGTATAAATGGCTTCTTGAAAACAAAATTTTTCTTGAAAAAGATAGAAGCATAGTAAACAAAATACCAAGGGATCTGCTTTTAAAGTCATCATTTGTAAAGGATGTTTTAAACAGATACAGAATAAGTATTGTGAAAAGAATAAAAAGAGTCTTTGCAAGGGAAGGCATTGAAATGGTTGGGGCATCAGAAAATGATATTTTTATAACAAATGTAACCGATGAACTTTTAAGTAAAATAAGAAATAAAATAAATCATCAGTATCAGGATATTTTCTCAATAGAAGATATTGATAAATTTTTGAAAAATAAATGTTCAATTTTATATAAAATAGGTGACAAAGTCAGAGGAATTAATGAATATCATTACAGCAAGCTAATTATGCCAAGAAATCATAGATGGATTTCAGAAATTTTAAAATTATATTTTTGGGAAAAAAAGGAAATAGGAACGGCGGTAAGAGAAGTTTTTTCAGAAAATCCTGACATATTTTTTATGTATGCTTCTGTTTATGAAGATATTTATGCCTGTGATGAAAATGGAAAAATGAAATTTGAAAGCAGTGAAGTGCTGGATAAATTTAGGAAATATCGGCTATATTTTTCAAGAACAGGATTATATAAGGCTGTTATCCGTAAAGATGAAAAATATTATGAAAAATATGGTTTTGGAGATATTAACGACAACTTGTATAAAGTGAGGAATGTTGAAACAAGCGTAAGCGAATTTGAAAATTATGAGGATATTGACTTGGAAAGTTATATTGACTATATTCAAAATTATATAGAAAAATATTTTGGATAGCATATACGGATACCTTGCATACAGTCTTTAGGTGTGATATAATAAAAAAATAAGGAAGTAGAGGAAAAATAAAAGAAAATATGAGAATTTTAGGGATAGATCCTGGAACAGCGATAGTGGGATATGCTGTCGTAGATTATGAAAATGGCAAGTATAATCCGCTTGATTATGGCTGTATTTTTACAGATAAGGATGAAGATATGCCAATCAGGCTGGAAAAAATTTATGATGGGCTGGAAAACATTATAAAGCTATGGAAGCCAGCAGATATGGCTATTGAAGACTTATTTTTCTTTAAGAATCAAAAAACAGTAATAAAAGTAGGACAAGCTCGTGGAGTAATAACTTTAGCAGGGCAAAAAAATAAGCTGAATTTATACAGTTACACTCCGCTTCAAGTAAAAATGGGAATTGCAAGTTATGGAAGAGCTGATAAAAAGCAAATTCAGGAAATGGTAAAGTTAATATTAAAGTTAGATGAGATTCCAAAGCCTGATGATGCTGCAGATGCCCTTGCCATCGCAATTACTCACATAAATTCTAAAATAGGATTTGGCGGGTTTGACAGGGGAGATAATATTACAAAAAAATTGAATAAAATTACTTCCAATCGAATAAAACTGGAAGATTACAAAAAATTAATAAAATAAGATTATATATTAAAAATTTAGATAGAAAGAATGGTAGATAAAAATGAACATAGTTCTATTAAATCCAGAAATACATGTAAACACAGGAAATATCGGAAGAACCTGTGTTTTAACAAATACAAGGCTGCATTTAATAAAACCTCTAGGTTTTGAACTGGATGACAAGAAAATAAGACGTGCAGGGCTAGATTACTGGAAAAACGTACAGCTTTTTGTATGGGAAAACTTGGAACACTTTTGGAAGGAAAATATTGAAAATAATGAAAATGCAAAAATTTATTTTGCAACGACAAAAACGGATCAAAGATATACCGATGTAAAATTTAATCATGATGACTATATAATGTTTGGGCCTGAATCTCGTGGAATTCCTGAAGAAATATTGAATAAATATAAGGAAAATAATATTACGATTCCAATGCTGCCACTTGGAAGATCGCTGAATTTGTCAAATGCGGTGGCAATTGTTCTGTTTGAGGCTTTAAGACAAAATAATTTTGAATATTAGTAAAGTTAAATAGCGTAGCAGGAGTATTTATATTTAAAAATTAAAAGTTTTTGGGAAAAGTGGAGGGAAAATGAAACAATATTTGGATATGGTCAAGCATGTGCTTGACAATGGAGTAAAAAAGGAAAATAGAACAGGAGTTGATACGATTTCAACTTTTGCCTATTCGTATAAGGTTGACTTGAGTGAAGGATATCCACTTCTGACAACTAAAAAGATGTATTTTAATTCGATGCTGCATGAACTGTTCTGGTATTTGTCTGGGGAAGAGCATATTAAGAATTTACGTAAAAAGACAAAGATATGGGATGCCTGGGCGGATGAGGAAGGAAGGCTGGAAACGGCTTATGGAAGATTCTGGAGAAGATATCCTGTTCCAGAAATTGCTTTGGATGGAGAAGTTTTTGCAGATGAAAATAATCCTTGGACAACTAGAGAAGAAAATGGACAGTTAGTATTCGATCAGATTCAGTATATTATTGATACTTTGAAGGAGTTAAAAACAAATCCTAATCATAAAAATGGGAGAAGAATGATAGTTTTGGCCTGGAATCCAGGAAATGCGACAATTAGTAAATTACCGCCATGTCATTATACTTTTGCATTCAATGTTTTAGGAAATAAATTGAATTGCCATTTAACTCAGAGAAGTGGAGATATTGCACTTGGGATACCATTTAATCTGGCTTGCTATTCGTTACTTACAATGATGATTGCAAAAGAGTGCGGCTATGAAGCTGGAGAATTTGCTCATACAATAATAGATGCTCATATTTATGAAAATCATATTGAAGGATTGAAGGAGCAGCTGACAAGAAAACCGCTAAAACTTGCCAAAATCAAGATTGCGGATAAGCCATTTAATGAATTGACATTTGAAGATATTACGCTGGAAGATTATGAAAGCTATCCGGCTATTAAATTTGAAGTTGCGGTTTAATAATTTAAGAAAATATAAAAATAAAAAAAGGAGCTATGATGTTCAGTTTAATAGTTGCTGTTGGGAAAAATAATGAAATTGGGAAAAATAATCAGCTTTTGTGGCATATTCCTGAAGATTTGAAGAATTTTAAAAGGATAACTACTGGAAAAACGGTTATTATGGGGAGAAATACCTATGAGAGCATAGGTAGGCCTTTGCCTAATCGTGTGAATATTGTTTTATCGAGAAATTTTTTAGAAACAGAAAAAAAAATAAATAAAGACAGAAAAAAATATGAAAACGAAACTACAAAGCTGGAATTTTTTGATGATTTTCAAAAGGTTGCTGAAAAATATAAAGATTTGACAGAGGAAGTTTTTATTATTGGGGGAGGCGAGATTTATAAAAAGTCGCTTGAACTTGGGATTATAAAAAGAATTTATATGAGCCATATTGATTTTTCCGATAGTGAGGCGGATGCTTATTTTCCAGAAATAGATTGGGGAAAATGGGTGACTTTGACAGAAGAAAATTATGATGGCTGGAAATTTTGCATTTATGAAAAAATAAAATAAATATCTAAAGAGGAGAAGACAATGCCTAGGCTTAAATTTACAAAGGAAATAGTGGTTGAGGCTGGATACGAATTGATGAAAAAGGAAGGCTTTCAAAATGTGAGTGTCAGAAAAATTGCAAATTATTTAAAATGTTCCACGGCGCCGATTTATTTTAATTTTAGGACGATAGATGAATTAAAGGAAGAAATTATAAATGTATGCAAGGAAAAATTAAAAAAATATCTTTATGGGAATTATTCAGAAAGAAAAATTTTAAGTGGAGCTATTGGATTTGTAATTTTCGCTAGAGAGGAAAAGGAATTGTTTAGAACAATTTTCCTTGATACTACTGAAAGATTTGAAAAACTTTATGAAATGACGCTTAATGAACTTTTGACAAAAGAAAACTTGCATGAAAGTTTTCCTTCATTGGAAATGGAAGAAGCTAGAGATGTCGTAGATAAATTATGGTATTTTTTATTTGGATATGCAACTATGCTTTGTACAAGACTTGATGAAGATTATAGAAAAAATGAAACGAATGAAGTCATAAAAAATAAAATATTAGAAGTAGTAAAATATTTTCAGATGTAAATCTAAAAAATGATGAAATAAATAGGAGAAAAAATGAATAAATACAAATTTTTAGGAGCATTCCTTCATTTTGTATACAGAATGCTTAGCTTTATGACAAGAAAAGAATATTTTTTCGCAGATGGAGTGGAAATGAATGATCCAAATATCATTGTTTTTTGGCATAGAAAAATTTTTACAGTTTGTAATGCTACACGAATTATTAAAAAAAAAGCTTCTATTGTAAGTGCATCAAAGGATGGAGAAATATTGGCAGAAGTGCTTAGAAAAGAAGGGAATAAGCTTATTCGAGGATCTTCAAACAAGGATAATATAAAAAGTCTAAAAGAAGCTATGAAATATGCCAAAAATAAATATACTCTTGGAATTGCTATAGATGGTCCGGCTGGACCTATTTTTGAACCAAAATCAGGTGCAATCTTTATAGCGAAAAAGACAGGAATGCCAATTGTGCCAGTCAGTTCCTATTGCAGTAAAAAGTGGATTTTTAAGAATATGTGGGATAAACTTGAAATACCAATGCCGTTTTCAAGGTGTGTTCATTATGTTGCAGAGCCGTTTTACTTGACTCGGGAAAGTTCAATGGAGGAATCAATAGAATTGGTTAAAGAGAGAATACATGAAGCTGGGTATAAGGCATTTGAGATTTATAACAAAAAATATAATAAAAATAAAAAAATTGAATTTAACGAAGAAAGTTTTGGAAAATAAAGAAATATAAATATTTATATAAATTATAAGGAGGAATTAAAATATGTCAAAATCATTTTATATAACAACACCAATTTATTATCCTAATGCGGCACCGCACGTGGGAACAGCTTACACAACAATAATTTGTGATATGGTAGCGAGATATAAAAGATTAACAGGATATGACGTTAAGTTTTTGACTGGAGTGGATGAGCACGGGCAAAAAATTCAAGAAGCAGCAGAAAAAAATGGATACACACCTCAACAATGGGTTGACAAAATGTCATTAAATTTTACAACTTTATGGGAAAAATTAAATATTTCAAACACTGATTTTATGAGAACTACTCAAGAAAGACATATCAATAGCGTTAGGGAAATTGTGAAAAAAGTTAATGAGAATGGCGATATTTATAAAGGTGAATACTGGGGTAAATATTGTGTGTCAGAAGAAACCTTTGTTCCCGAAAATCAGTTAGTTGATGGTAAATATATGGGAAAAGAAGTTATTGATGTAAAGGAAATTTCATATTTTTTCAGATTGTCAAAATATGAAGATGCATTATTAAAATATATTGAAGAAAATCCTGAATTTATCAAACCAGAAGGTAAAAAAAATGAAGTGGTTGCATTTATAAAACAAGGATTGCAGGATTTATCAATTTCAAGAACGACTTTTGATTGGGGAATACCATTAGAGCTAGAAGAAGGGCACGTAATTTATGTCTGGTTTGATGCTTTGACAAATTATTTGACTGGAGCGGGATTTGCTAAAGATCCTGAAGAGTTTGAAAATGTTTGGACAAATGGTACAGTAAATCACGTTGTTGGAAAGGATATTTTGAGATTTCACGCTATTATTTGGCCTGCGATGCTTATGTCAGCTGGAATAAAACTACCTGATACAGTTGCTGCACATGGATGGTGGACTGTTGAAGGTGAAAAGATGTCTAAATCCCTTGGAAATGTGGTCAATCCTGAAGAGGAAGTGGAAAAATATGGGCTTGATGCCTTTAGATATTATTTGATGAGAGAAGCCACTTTTGGACAAGATGCGGATTATTCCAAAAAAGCTATGATTCAAAGAATAAATTCTGATCTTGCAAATGATTTGGGAAATCTTTTGAATAGAACTATTGGAATGCAAAAAAAATATTTTAATTCACAAGTTGTTTTAAATGAAGTTGAAAATGATTTTGATAAGGAAATAAAAGAATTATGGCAAAATACATTAACAGATGTAGATAATCATATAAATAATTATCAGTTTTCTGAAGCATTGAAGGATATTTGGAAATTTATTTCCAGAATGAATAAATATATTGATGAATGTGAGCCTTGGAAACTTGCTAAAGATGAAACTCAAAAGGATAGATTATCAACAGTTATGTATAATTTAGTTGAATCACTTTATAAAATTGCATTGCTGATTTCACCATTTATGCCTGAAACTGGACAAAAGATGATAAATCAACTTGGACTTGATAAAGATGTTACCAAATTACATTTAGATGATTCAAAAGAATGGAAAAGTTACCCTGTTGGAAATAAATTAAATGAAGCAGTTCCATTATTTCCTAGAATTGAGATGGAAGAAGAACTTGAAAAAGAATATAATGAGAATTTGAAAATTGAAAATCCAATTACAATAGAAGATTTTAATAAAATTGAAATAAAAGTTGTTCAAATTGAAAAAGTGCAAAAGATTAAAAATGCAGATAAACTTTTAAAATTTATTGTAAATACAGGAAAAGAAAAAAGACAAATTATTTCAGGAATTGCAAAATGGTATCCAAATGAGCAAGAATTAATTGGTAAAAAAGTTCAGGCTGTGTTAAATTTAAAGCCAGTTGAATTAAAAGGGGAACTTTCACAAGGAATGCTTTTAACAACGACAGAAAAGAAAAAAACTAAACTGATAGTTATAAATGACGAAGTAAAAGTTGGGACAACTGTAAAATAAATAATTTTAAATAGCAGAGTTGTTATAAAAAAACTAAAAGATAAAAAAGTGGGGGCAATTTTTTAACGAATAGGAAATGTGATAAAAATATGAAAAAATGTATATATATATTATTTGTGCTATTATTTTTAGCATCTTGTTCAAAAAGTGATGCTGGTTATGATGCACTTGAAAAAGGTCTTATTGGTATTTTGGAAAAGAAAGATTATGAATATATAATGAAGAATATCAATGAATCAGCAAAGGCTGGGAATGAAGATGTTTATGGACTTGCCTATACTTATCTTGCTGAAAATGGAGGTATGTTTTTTAATAAATATATGAAAAAAAGTAAGGGACTAGCTGAATATTATCAAGCCCTTTTATTACAGCAAACTAATGGAGATGAATTTCAAATTCTAGACCTTCTAGAAAGTTCAGCAAAGCAAGGAAATGTAAAGGCTTATTACATGATTGGAAATATATATGAAAATAAGCTGCAGTTTACAAAAGCTCAGGAATATTTAAAAAAAGGTAAGGATGCTGGTGAAATTTATTCACTTTATTCTTATGAATATAACAAGAAATTGATGAAATATTATAAACGAATAGAAGAATTGAATCAAAAATTAAACGATGGAACTATTACAGCAAATGAAAAAAAAGAACTTGGAACTTTAATTTTGGAAAAAGTTTCAAATCCAGAAAAGGCTTATGATATTTTGAAAGACTTTTTGCCTGAAAATTATTCTCCTGCACTTTATGCAAAAGCAAAGTTGCTGGAAAATGATGACAAAAACGAAGAAGCTGTGCAAATTTATAATCAAATATTTGCAAAGGATAAATATTATTTGGCAGCATTTGAACTGGCTTCACGTCTTGTAAAAGATCAAAAAAACTATGATTTGGCATTAAAAATACTAGATGATACTAATTCAGATGAAGTCCTTATTTTGGGATATAAAGGATTTATTTATGAAAACTTAAAGAATTTTTCAAAAGCTGAAGAATTTTATCAAAAAGCTGCAAGTAAAGGAGATATTGATGCAATGAACTATCTTGGACGCTTGTATGAAACTCAAAAAGAAATGAAAAAGGCTAAAAATATTTATAATAAGGCATATATGCTAGGTTCAATTTCGGCTGGATACAAACTTTCCTATATTCTTGAAGATGAAGAAAAAGCAAAAAATCCTATAAGCAGTGATGATAATGGTCCAGAAAAACGAAACAAAGAAGCTAAGAAAATACTTGAAAGACTTGCTAATAGCGGAGATGACTATTCAATGGTAGATTTGAGTCTTTATTATCCTGAAAATGATAAAATGGTTAGAATATTGAATTTAGAAGCGGCTGCAAAGTTAAATACAACAGCATTTTACAATTTAGGAGTTTATTATTATAGTAAAAAAAATAAAGACAAAGCAAAATTTTACTTTAAAGTTGCTAAAGAAAATGGATATAATATTGGAGATGTATTTAATGCTTATATAACCGATTAAATATGTTTAATGGTGGTATTAAATTTTTTTAGGAATAAAAATAAATATTTTTACAGAAAATTCTAATAAATATATTGTATAATTACTAAGTTATTGTAGAACAATAAGTAAGTTAATTAAGAGTAATACTTAATAATTACAAGAGAGCAAAATCTCTTGCTACAAACTAAAGAAAGTCAAAAAAGATAAATATCCTAAAATGCTCTGTTTAACGGGATTTTTAGATATTTAAAAATGACTAATAAAATTTGAGAAAAGGAGAGAATCTTAAAAATGAAAAAAATAATTTTAATGATATCAATGCTTTTGTTATTTGTAGTATCGTGTGGAACAAGTGAATTTAGTGTTGATGTAGATGGAAAAGGGAAAATTCCTAACTTTAAATTAAAAGATCTTAATGGAAAAACTGCCGATCTTGGTAAAATTATGAAAAATGGTAAAGAAACGCTATTTGTTATAGCTGCTGAATGGTGCCCGCACTGTAGGGAAGAATTACCTGAAGTTCAAAAGTTTTATAATGCAAATAAAGATAAAGTTAATGTTATTGTAGTATTTACAAATGATAACACTAATCTTGGAAAAACACAGACTTATGTAAAGGATAATGAATATACTTTCCCAGCTTATTACGATGAAGACGGTACAGTTGCTCGTGGATTTGCAATTGATGGTTTCCCATTTAATTTAAAAATAAATAATGGAAAAGTTGAAGATAAACTTGAATTGCCAGTTGATTTTGATTCACTAACAGCTGCTTTTGGAAAATAATTTTCATCTAAGTAAAGAAGTTTGGATAATTTGTAAAAAAAATAAATATAAAAATCTTTACAAATATAAAAATATATGATAAAATAACACTTGAATTTATACTATGAATATAAGTTTGCCGCTATATTCTTGGTTTAAATAATAAATATTAGGAGGAAATAAAATGGCATTAAAATCAAAAAAAGAAATTATTGAAGCATTCGGAAAAAATGCTCAGGATACAGGATCTGCAGAAGTTCAAGTTGCACTTCTTACAGATAGAATTAACCATTTGACTGCTCACTTAAAAACGCATCCTAAAGATATTCATTCAAGAGTAGGATTGCTTAAAATGGTTGGTAAAAGAAGAAGATTATTAAATTATATTAAAAATAGAAACGTTGATGATTATAGATCGTTAATAGAAAAATTAGGAATCAGAAAATAATAATTAATATAAAAGAGCGTATTTGTGTATGCTCTTTTTTTAAAAATTTTAGGGAGTTCATATAAATAGATGAAATATAAAGTAAGTGAGAAAATATCAGGATTTTTTGTGATTTTATTAAAAAAAGTATTGTCAGTTTTTTCTCTTAAAGTTAGATATAAAATCTTTGAAAGTTTTGGCATGCTGGCATATTATCTTATAAAAAAAAGACGATTACTTGCAATAAATAATATAAAAAATGCTTTTCCTCAAAAAAATGATGAAGAAATTATAAGAATTGCAAAGAAATCATATAAAACAATGGGAAAAATGATAATGACTTCAATTTTTTTGGAAGAAATTACAAAAGAAGGAAATACTATTGTAGAAAATGAAGAGTTAATGAAAAAGGCTTGTAAAGACAATGAAAAAGCAGTTTTAATTGTATCACTTCACCTTGGAGGTTTTGAAGCGGGAAGCAAGATGAAAGATATTAGAAAATTTTATGCTGTGTTTAGAAATCAAAAAAATAAAAAAATTAATGACTTAATGACAAAGTGGCGTGAAAAAGGTGGATTAAATTCATTGCCTTTACATAACAATGAAGCACTTAGTAAAGCAATAAATGAAAAGTCAATTATTGCACTTGCGTCAGATCACTATGGAAAAGATGTAAATGTGACATTTTTTGGACATGAAACAACAGCAGTTGCAGGTCCTGTGCTTCTTTCTATAAAGCATAAGATACCGATAGTTTTGGCTTATGCAATATTTGATGGGGATGTTGTACGAGTTGTAAATAAAAAAATTATTCAAATTGAAAAGCAAAAGAAATTAAAGGAAACAATGCAGTTTAATATGCAAAAAATTTATAATGAATTTGAAGAAATTATAAAAGAGTACCCTGAACAGTACATGTGGCAGCATAATAGATGGAGAAATAAGAAAAAAAATTAAGAAAGAAACAGATAAGAAAAAAATAAGCGAGAAAAAAAGAAAAAATTTATTTTTCTAACTTGAATATGTGAATAAATTATGATAAAATTAAATGACGAAGTTTTTGGAGGAAAATATGAAAAAATATTTATGTCTATTTATTTTGTTAATTCTAATAAGCTGTACAAGTTTAAATCTTTCTGCAGGTAATATATCTAAAGCTGAAATAAGAACAATTAGCAAACAGATAACAAAAGTTACTGAAGATTTAAAAACTGCTGTCAGCTTAAACGAATATGATAAATTAAAAGAAGTTTTTTTACCTACATTTAAAAATAATATTATTGTAAAAAAAATACAAGAATACGATCTTTCAGGATTGACATTTGTTTTTTCTGATGTGAATGTCGTATCGAAAAATAAGGCAAATAGTATGATGGTAGTTAATTTTGACACGGCGAGCAATTATTATAAAATAACTTGGAAAAAGACAGATGACAATGTATGGAAGATTTCAAATGTAGCTGAAAAAAAATAGGAAGGGAGAAAAATGAACATATCAATAACAATTTTGTTGATTGTTATTTTTTCTTTTTTAACTTTTTTTATAGCTTATTTTTTTGGAAGTTCAATTTTTAAGAAAAAATATGGAGATTTGAACGAACTAGAGTTAAAAATCGTTGATGCTAAAAGAAGACTTGAAACATCAAAAAAAGAAGTTGAAAGAGAAATTGAATCGTTTAGGAAAGAAGAAACATTAAAAGTAAAAGAAGAATTGTTAAATGAGAAAAAAATAGCAGACGATGAAATAAAGAAAATGAAGTCAGAGCTTGCCATTAAAGAAGAAAGAATTGCCAAAAAAGAAGAAACATTAGAAACAAAAATGGAACGTCTTGAAGAAAAAGAAGCAAAAAGTGATAAGTATCGTGAAAAGTTATTCCGAAGAGAAAAAGAACTGGAAGAAATGATTGCAAGTGAGGAAAAAGAACTGGAAAGAATTTCAGAATTGACACAAGAAGACGCCAGAAAAATTATTTTGACTAAGCTAGAAAATGAATTAGATCACGATAAAGCTGTATTGATTAGGGATTATGAATATAATTTGGATAGAGAAAAAGATAGAGTTGCTAAAAGAATCATCTCAACTGCTATTGGGAAAGCAGCTTCTGATTATGTCGTAGATTCAACAATTTCAGTTATTCAGCTACCAAGTGAAGAAATGAAAGGAAGAATTATTGGACGTGAAGGAAGAAATATAAGAGCTATTGAAGCGGCTACTGGAGTAGATTTAATAATTGATGATACTCCTGAAGCAGTTGTATTATCTTCATTTGATGGTGTAAGAAGAGAAGTGGCTAAAATCGCACTTGAAAAATTAATTTCAGATGGACGTATTCATCCGACAAAAATAGAAGAAGTTGTAGCAAAAGCACAGCACGAAGTGGATGAAAGCATATTGGACGCAGCAGAACAGGCTATCTTAGAAGTAGGTATTCCAACATTACCACGAGAAGTTCTAAAAGTACTTGGACGATTAAAATTCAGAACATCTTTTGGACAAAATATTTTACAACATTCAATAGAAGTTGCACATATAGCAGCTACATTAGCTGCAGAAATTGGTGCAAATATTGACATAGCTAAAAGAGCTGCATTATTGCATGATATAGGAAAGGCTTTTTCACATGAGCAGGAAGGCTCACATGCTATAAATGGTGGAGAATTTTTAAGAAAATTTTCAAAAGAAAACGAAATTGTAATAAATGCAGTAGAATCGCATCATAACGAAGTTGAACAGTTAAGTATTGAAGCAGTAATAGTGCAGGCTGCAGATTCGATTTCAGCTTCAAGACCAGGAGCAAGACGTGAAACATTATCAAACTACTTAAAACGTTTGGAACAATTAGAAGAAATTGCAAATAGTCACGAAGGAATTGAAAGTTCATATGCAATTCAAGCTGGAAGAGAGCTAAGATTAATTGTTCATCCAGATAATGTTGACGATGACAAGGCTACAATACTGGCAAGAGATGTAGCAAAAGAAATTGAAGAAAAAATGCAATATCCAGGGCAAATAAAAGTTACAGTTATTAGAGAAACTAGAGCTGTGGAATATGCAAAATAGTAATAAAATAAATTAAAAGTAGAGCTAATCCATTAAAAATATCTTTTTAGAGAGTGTTTAAAATTTTATGTAAACTCAAAGTGGGATAATTTTATTTTGGAGGCTCTTTTTTTATCATAATTATTTAATAAATATTTTTTATTTATTTTCATAGGATTATTTGTTGCCAAAATTAATACTATTCTCTGTTTAAAAAGTGAATATTTATTTTAATTATTTAAAAAAGATTTATAACATATTTGTTATTCAAATGGAGTTTAGTATAACAAATAGATATTTTATTTATTGTTTGATAAGAGTTGAATTTCTTTTAAATGAAATTTATGATAACTTTATTCTTTAGATGAGAAATAGTATAGGCTAATTAATAAAAAATAGAATTTATTGGAAAATAAATTAAGAAAAACTGTAAAAAAATGATAATATGTAGTATAATAAATATAATATGTTAAAGCTATTTTAAAACTGATCTTAAAAATTTTATCTAACTTAGATTAGTTTGAAGTTTAAATATTGAAAGTGTTTAGTAATCATATAAATTTGTTATTTAACAAGGAATCAAAAAATGAATATGTAAAGGAATGATTTTAGATGAAATTTTTAATAATTGGGGATGTTGTTGGAAGACCGGGTAGAAATACGCTGTTTAAATATTTGGAAAAAAGACGTCAAAATTATGATTTTATTATTGTAAATGGTGAAAATTCTGCTGGCGGATTTGGGATAAATATAAAGATTGCAAAGGAAATGTTTGAGCGTGGAGCAGATGTTATAACTTTGGGAAATCATAGCTGGGATAAAAGGGAAATTTATCCTTATATTAATGAGCAGAAAAACTTGATTAGACCTATTAATTTTACAAAAGAAGCTCCAGGAAATGGTTATGCAATTGTAGAGAAAAATGGAGTAAAAGTGGCAGTCATAAATGCACAATGTAAAGTATTCATGCCGCCAATTGCTTGCCCGTTTTTGGCAGTTGAAGAAGTTTTGCCTAAGATAAAGGAAGAAACAGATATTATTGTGCTTGATTTTCACGGAGAAGCTACTTCGGAAAAACAGGCTATGGGATGGAATTTAACTGGGAGAGTATCGGCAGTTTATGGAACTCATACACATACTCAAACAGCTGATGAAAGAATATTGCCGGGAGGAACAGCTTATATTTCAGATATTGGAATGACTGGAGGTCATGATGGTATTTTGGGAATGAATAGACGAGAAAGTATTCAAAGATTTAAAGATGGAATGCCAACAAGATATTCTGTATGTGAAGAAAATTTAAGAATTAATGGAATTGAACTGGAAGTGAATGAAAAGACAGGAAAAGCAGTTTCTATAAAACGTGTAAATATGGGATATGATGAAATATAAAAAATAGGGGAAAATTTAAGAATGAAGTGGATAAAAGTAAGAGTAGATTATTTTTCAGATAATTTAGAAGAAACTAAAGCAAAATTAGTAAATATGTTTAATGAAATTGGAATTAACGAAGTTGAAGTCATTGATTACTTTTCAGAAAATGAACTTGACTATAATGCTAATTTTTCTAATAAAAATGATGTTTGGAGCATTATTGGATATATTGTGGATAATAGATTTGCAAATACAAAATTAAATATTATTTTTAATAATTTAAAAGAATTTATGGAAAATGAAAATGAATTTATGTATGAAATTTTTACAGCCAAATGTAACGATGAAGACTGGCAAGATGAATGGAAAAAGTATTTCCACACTGCAAATATAACTGACAATATTGTGATAAAGCCCAGCTGGGATGAATATGAGCCGTCTGATAACGAAATTGTAGTCGAGATTGACCCTGGACTTGCCTTTGGGACTGGAACACATGAAACGACTTCACTTTGTGTGGAATTTTTGGAAAAATATGCCCAAAATAAGAAAAAATTGCTTGATATTGGATGCGGTTCTGGAATTTTGATGTTAATTGGGAAAAAATTAGGTGTAGAAAAAGTTGTTGGGATTGATATTGATGAAAAAGTAAATGATGTCGTGCTGGAAAATTTTTCTAAAAATGAAATAAGTGAGAATTTTCAAGTAATAATCGGAAATCTTGTGGATGACATAAATGAAAAGTATGATTTAGTTGTTTCAAATATTTTAGTAGATGTTTTGGAAAAATTGCTTGAGGATATAGAAAAAATTTTAGAAAAGGGTGCAACAGTTATTTTTTCTGGGATTTTAAATGAAAAGGAAGAGGAATTTTTAAAAAAGGCTAAAAATTATAATTTGAAGCAGATTGATAGGAAAGAGAAAAATAATTGGGTGTCGCTTGTTTTTAAATATGAAAATTAACTGATTTATTTAAAGAATAACTAGGATTAAAAAGTTTAGTTTTAAAAGATTTTTTTAACAAAAGATAGCAAGAAGTCTCCGGCTTCTACAAGCGGGAGATGAATTGCTTTTTTTGTGTAAAAAAAATTGAAAAAAGAATACACCTATGATACAATTTTTGTATAAAATATCGAAGAGAAATCATTAATGATAAAATCTCTAAAAAAATAATTAAAAATAATATTCAAAATCAAAAGGAGGTGTAATTTATGAAATATAATTTAGCATTCAAATACAGAATTTATCCAAATAAGGAGCAAGAATTATTGATAAACAAGACTTTTGGATGTGTTCGTTTTGTTTACAATACGATTTTGTATACTGCGAATAAATTTTATGAAGAAACTGGAAAAAATAAAATAATTACACCTGCCAGTTTGAAAAGTGAAAATCAATTTTTAAAAGAAGTAGACAGTCTGGCACTTTCAAATGCTCAATTGAATGTAAAACGATCGTTTACAAATTTCTTTCAGAAGAGAGCGAAGTTTCCAAGATTCAAATCTAAAAAGAATAATGTTAAAAGTTATACAACAAATTGTGTGAACAATTCGATACGAATAGAGGAAAAAAAATATTTGATTTTGCCAAAATTGAAAAAAGTAAAATTGAAATATCATAGAGAAATACCAAAGAATTATAGAATAAAGTCGGTAACATTGACGAACAGTAATGGAAATTACTATGTTTCTATTTTGACGGAATTTGAAAAAGAAATACAAAAGGCAGCTAGTAATGATAAAGTAATAGGACTTGATTTTTCAATGTCTGAATTATTTGTCAGTTCTGAAAACCAAAGAGCTGATTATCCAAGATATTTTAGGATATTGGAGAAAAAATTGAAAGAATTACAGAAATCATTATCAAGAAAAGTGAAATTTTCTAAAAATTGGTATAGACAAAAAGAGAAAATATCAAGATTGCATGAATATATCAAAAATTGCCGAAGAGATTTTTTACATAAATTATCGAAAAAATTGTCTGAAACATATAATGCTGTGGTTGTTGAGGATTTGAATATGAAAGGGATGAGCCAGGCATTAAATTTTGGGAAAAGTGTAGGAGATAATGGGTGGGGAATGTTTTTGAGAATGCTTGAGTATAAACTGATGTTTTTAGGAAAGCAATTTTTGAAGATAGATAAGTGGTTTCCATCGTCGAAAACTTGCAGTAAATGTGGAAATATTAAAGAGGAACTGAAATTATCAGAAAGAAGTTATAAATGTGAGTGTTGTGGGATTGAAATTGATAGAGATTACAATGCAGCACTGAATATAAAAAACATTGGAAAATTGATGTTGAAATATTAGGAAAATAAAAAAATAAAAAACAGGGTAGGAACTACCCGAAGAGCTTGATAAATATATTTGGCTAACAAAAGCAAATACTTCCCAAGAAGCTCCCGCTTCTAAAAGCGGGAGTAGTTCACTTATAATATTATAAAGCAAGGAATTTTGATTCCTTGGTAAGATAAAAAATTGAATATATTAACAAATAAATGTTAATAGAATAGAAAGTGAGAAAATATGATAATCGCTATTGATGGTCCAGCAGGAAGTGGTAAAAGTACCATTGCAAAGCTAATTGCAAAAGATATGGGACTTGTTTACCTTGATACAGGTGCTATGTATAGGCTCGTTACGTTAAAGGCCTTAAATGAAGGGATATTAAGAAATAATGAGCTAAATAATTTGAGTAAAATAAAAAAACTACTTGATAATCTTAATATTGATATTAAGGAAGATGGATTTTATCTAGATAATGTTGATGTAAGTCAAGAGATTAGAAAACCAATTATTTCAGAAAACGTATCTGACATTGCTGCAATTCGTGAAGTGCGAGAAAAAATGGTAGATTTGCAGAGAAAATTTTCAAAATCTAAGAATGTTATTTTGGATGGGCGTGATATTGGAACGGTTGTTTTTCCAAATGCGGATTTAAAAATATTTTTGATTGCAGATGCGAAGGAAAGGGCAAAAAGACGTTACAAAGAGCTTATTGAAAAAGGTGAAAATGTTAAAATCGAGGAAATTTATGAAAATATTTTAAAAAGGGATAAAATTGACTCAACACGTAAAGAAAGTCCATTAAAAAAAGCAAAAGATGCAGTTGAAGTAGATACAACTTCTAAAAATATAAAAGAAGTAAAAAATGAAATTTTGAGACTGATAAATATAGATATTTAATATTACATAAACTTATAAATAACTTTTTTAAATCCTATAATTTATTTAGAATTTATTTTTTTAAAAATTATAAAATATATAGAATATAAGAAAAGTTGAAAAAAATCAAAAAAATTGAAAAAAATACTAGACAAATATCTAAAATAGTGTATAATAATCTAGTAATTTAATAATTTATAATTTAAAAAATAAATTGGAGGTTTGATTAATATGTCAAAAAAAGAATTTGTAGATGCTTATGCAAAAACTACAGGAGAAACTAAAAAAAGAGCAGAAGAATTGGTAAATCAATTCTTAGATACTGTTGAAGAAGTATTATTAAAAGGAGATTCAGTTCAATTCGTTGGATGGGGAACATTTGAAGTAAAAGAAAGAGCAGCAAGAACAGGAATTAATCCACAAACTAAAGAAGAAATTAAAATACCTGCAAAAAAAGTTGTTAAATTTAAAGTAGGTAAAAAATTAGCTGATAATATAGCTGAAGGAAAATAATTTTTACTTTATGTAAATTAATAAAAGGCTATTTCTAAATGGAAAATCATTGGGAGATAGTCTTTTTGATTGAATATAAATAAAAAAGGTTAAAAGATAGGTGTGATATGGTTTTATATAATTTATTAAGAAGTTTAGTATATTTTGTAATAGTAATATTATCAATATTTAACATTAAGCTATTAAAATTTTTTAAATCCCGATTATTTCAGAAAATAGGAAATGATAATTTTTTAAATAGAGGTGAAAAGGCAATTCTTATTCATTTTTCATCAGTTGGAGAATTTAATTTGACAAAAGAACTTATTTTAGAAATATTAGAAGGAAAAAAAACTGGAAAAAAGGAAAAGGTTATTCTTTCAGTTATGACAAATACTGGATTTGAAGCAGTTAGTAAAGAATATTCTGAAAATAAGAATGTAAAAATATTTTATTTTCCACTTGATGATTTTCTTGCAATTCGTAAAATTTATAAAAAATACAAAATAAAAAAGACAATAGTTATAGAAACTGAAATTTGGCCAAATTTATATTATTTTGCTGCTAAAAATGGAGAGTTATTTATTGTTAATGGAAGGCTTACAGAAAAAAGATTAAAATCATATCTAAAGTTTGGGTGGATTATTAGGAAAACTGTAAATCGTGCCAAAAAAGTAATGGTACAAAGCATTTCGGATAAAGAAAGATATGAAAAGTTAGGAATTTGCAAAAATAAAATTAAAGTTTACAAAAATTTAAAATATTCGATTAAATATAATAAAATTTCAAAGGATCAAATAAAAGAATATTATGATGCAGTTATAAATAAAAATAAAAAAATAATTGTATGTGGAAGTACACGTTCAGGTGAGGAAAGAATTTGGTTAAATGTACTAAAAAAAGTAAATACAGATGATGAATATCAAATGGTTATTGTTCCAAGACATTTAAATCGAGTTAATGAGATTGAAAAAATGATTTTGGAAAAATTTTCAAAAAAAGATTATTCTTTGTTTACGAGTATTGATAAGAGTAAAAAAAATGATAAAGAAATAGATTGCAAGAAAATAGTTATAGTTGATAAAATGGGAATTTTGACGGATTTTTATCAATTGGCAGACTTTGTATTTGTCGGTGGAACACTTGTGGATATTGGAGGACATTCGATACTAGAGCCGCTTTATTATGGGAAAAAGCCAATTATTGGGAAATATTTTCAAAATATCGAGGAAATTGTAAAAGATGCAAAAAAACTTGGATTTATCAAAATTGTAGAAAATGAAGATGAAATTATTGACTATTTGAAAAAATTTGAAAATGTTGATATAAAGGAATTTTTTGAGAAAAATAATGAAATAAATAAAATATTGGATGAAATTATATATTAGAATTTTTAAAAATAATTAAAAAAAAGAAAAGGAAAATAGATAAAATATGGAAGATAAAGATAAGATTAAAATTATTGGAAAAAATGGTCAGAAAATTGAAATTACTGAAGCTGAAAAGGAAAGAAGAGATAAAATAAAAAAAGTTAATGATGAATTTAAAATGGCGAATGCAAAAAAAAGTAAAATTATAAATGAAAAGGAAATTTGGAAATATTTCTTTGAAAAGCCTAAAAAAAATTATAATAAATATATGTATGAAATGCTTGAATTTCCTAAACATTTGATGTATAATAATGAAAGTGTTGATAAATATCGTGGGAAATGGAATGAATTTTTTAAAAATAAAAATGATATTTTTTTAGAAATAGGCTGTGGAAGCGGTAATTTTACAGTTCAAAATGCAGAAAAGTTTAAAAATAGAAATTATATTGCATTAGAATTACGTTTTAAAAGGCTTGTTTTAGGAGCAAAGAAATCTAAAAAAAGAAACTTAGATAATATTTTGTTTGTAAGAAAAAGAGCTGAAACAATACTAGACTTTTTAGGAAAGGATGAAATTGCGGGGGTGTATATTAATTTTCCTGATCCTTGGGAAGGTGAGGAGAAAAAAAGAGTTATAAGTAAAAAATTATTTTCTGACTTGGATGTTATTTTAAAAATAAATGGAAAATTGTTTTTTAAAACTGATCATGATCAATATTATGAAGATGTTTTGGAATTGGTAAATAAACTTGATAATTATGAAATTATTTATCATACAAACGATTTACATAATTCAGAAAAGGCAAGCGAAAACATTAAAACTGAATTTGAACAAATGTTTTTAAGCAAACATAATATAAATATTAAATATATTGAAATAAAAAAAATTAAATAATTTATTAAAATATTGAAAGGAGAGAGAAGTAAGAACAAATTTAAAAAAGTTCTTATAAAAAGTTATGGAAAATAAAAATACATATGATGAATTAGTTTACAAATCTAATCCGTTTAATTACACAATTCCAGCTTTATTGGAAGCTCAAGGAAGATTATTTGGATTGACACCAAAGGATTCGAGAAAGGCTAGAATACTAGAATTGGGATCATCATTTGGAGGAAATTTGATTACTCAAGCACTTTATAATCCTGAAGCTGAATTTGTTGGAGTTGATTTGACAGCGGAACAAGTTAAGAAAGGAAATGAAGTTATTGAAAAAATAGGTTTAAAAAATATAAAATTAATTGAAAAAAATATTTTGGACATAAATGAAGATTTTGGAAAATTTGATTATATTATTGTTCATGGTGTATTTTCTTGGGTTCCAAAAGATGTGCAGGATAAAATTATCAAAATTTGTAATGAAAATTTGACTGAAGAAGGAATTGCTTATATTTCATATAATACTTATCCAGGGTGGAAAGAGCCAGATAAGATACGTGAAATGATGATTTATGCAAACAAATATTTTCCTGAAATTTCACTAGGAGATAAAAATCAACGTGGGAAGGCTTTTATTTCAATTGTTGCAGAACAAATGAAAATATATAAAGACATTTCTGAGAAAAAAGGAGATTTTATAAAGCAAATAGAAGAAGTTATAGGTATGCAAGATTATTATGTGGCTCACGAATATCTTGAAAATTTTAACCATCCGTTATATTTAAATGAATTTGTAGATTTAATAAAAAAAGAAAATTTACAATATATATCTGATGTTGCTTTAAGATTGTCTATTATAAGCACTTATAATCAAAATACAGTAGATAAATTGCAGCAGTTATCTCAAGGAGATCATGTAATAAAAGAACAATGTCTTGATTATATTCTTGATACAAAATTTAGAAGATCAATAATTTGTAAAAATAGTCAATCTAAAAAACTTAACTTTAGCGAAAGTTTTCCTAATGAAGTGTTAGATTCGTTTTTATTGTCATTAAGATATACAAAAGATGAATTAGAAACATTGAATGAAGATAATGTTAAAGCGATTATGCTACATTTAGCAGATACTCCAAATAAAAGTTTTGTTATCAAGGATGCCATAACATATTGGGAAGAAAATGTTGCTAAAGGCAAAGATAAAAATGAGGAAAAAACTAAAGAAGTTCTTAATAACTTGAGAAAATTTATTTTGAATAGTATGATTAATGGTAAAATTAAATTTTACTGTTCTGAAAATGAAATAGTTCCTTATGAAGAAAACAAAGTTTATATTTCTGAGAAATTTAGAAAATATATAAAAACTTTAATTATTGGAGAAGGAGCTGGAGTAGTAGGAATAGCTAATTCAAGAAATGAAATTATCAATGATTTGAATGATGTCGATGTAATAGTTGCAGATATTTTGTCAGAACCAAAAACAGAAAAAGAAATAATTGAAAAATTATCAAAAACAACTATTTATAGAACAATGCCGGATGGAGATAGAAAGGAAGTGGAGGCTTCTGAATATTTACCAGAAAGTATAAAGAAATTTGAATTTTTAGGTTACTTTTCAAAAAGATAAAGTTAATGCAAAATAGTGGTAGGCGAAATAAATACTTATCACTTTTTTTGAATAATTTATACTATTTTTTATAATTTCTATTACACAAAGAGCTAAGCTTCTTGTTAGAAAATAAATAAAATACAATTTCTATTTTTTGAGTGGAATTTAGCATTAAAGTTACAGCAATACTATTTTTTATTTAATACTATTACCCATTAAAACAATGAAGTTTTTATAATTTCGTTTAGCAAGGGGTCAAGACCCCTTGTCAGAAACTGAATAGGATATCATTTCTTTTTCTCAAATGGGGTTTAGTATAAATAAAATTTATCAAAGTTTATTTAAAGTTGAATAAAAATTAATAGATTGGCTAATAGAAATAGTCTTTTTGTATTAAATTGTAATTTTTATAAATAAAAATTAGGAGAAAAAGGGGAAAGTAAAACATGAAAGAACTGGGAAAATTTTTAGAATTAGATAATATAATTAGGTTTCTGAAAACTAATATTTTTAAATTGTTCATAATTTATTTAATTGTTAAAATTGGAAAAATATTTAAGACAAGAATTGAAAAAATCTTGAAAATTATACTTGAAAAATCAAATGTTGATAAAAGTGTAGCTTCATTTTTAATTTCAATTTATTCTATTTTATATTATTTTATCCTAATTTATTCTTCAGTGGGAATCCTTGGAATTAATACTACTTCAATCACAACGTTTTTAGGAGCGACAGGGATTGTTTTGGGGATTGCATTTAAAGAAACTTTGGGAAATTTTTGTGGAGGGCTTATAATTCTTACATTTAAGCCATTTAGCGTTGGAGATACGATAGAATACAATAATTATATCGGAACTGTAAAGAAAATAGAATTATTTTATACAAAAATGTTAAATCCGCAAAATGAGCTTGTAATAATTCCAAATGGAATAGTTACTAACACAGAGATAAGAAATATTAAACAAAATGGGGAACGTAGACTTGATTTGGAAGTTGGAGTTTCATATGACAGTAATATTCAAGAAGTAAAAAATGTTTTGGAGAAAATTGTTAAAGAGGAAACAATGGATGAGGTTGAAGAAACACAAATAAAAAATAATTTACTTGCAAAACTTCAAAATACAATTTTGGAAAAACGTGAAAAAAGTAAAATAGATTTATTTGCAACAATTTTTTCCAGAAAAAAAATGAAGGAAGCTGAAGATGAAGCAATTAAAAGTTCTGAAGATGAAATTTACGAAAATAATCAAGATGCAGAAAATACATCAGATATTCCAGAAGTTACCGATGATGATAAAAAAATGATATTAGCTTCAAAGCCGTCTGTTATAGGAGTTGGTCAGTTGGCAGATTCTGCAATAATATTTTATATTTATGTCTATACACGTTCGGAAAATTATTTGAATTTAAAATTAAAATTAAACGAAAAAATAAAGACTGAATTTGATAAAGCAGGAATTAAGATACCATATCCACAAATGGATGTGCATATCAAAAATAGTAAATAGTTAAGGAGAAAAAGGAGAAAAAATGGAATTAAAAAGATTTTTAAATGACAATGCAGTACAAAGTAACTGTTATGTTATTTCTTGTGGGAAAAATTGTTATGTTATAGATCCTGGACAAGAAAAAATGACAGAAGTTTTTGAGTATATTGAAAAAAACAAATTAAATTTACTGGGGATTCTTTTGACACACGGACATTGGGATCATATTTTGGGAATACCGTCTATGCTGGAATATAAAAAAGTTCCTGTTTATGTAAGTGAAGGCGGATATGAATTTTTGTTTAATCCTGAATTGTCGCTTTTTGCTTGGAGAGAAGGAGAATTTGAATTAAATAAAGAAGATGTTGAAATTATAACTTTGAAAGAAAATGATAAAATTGGGGAAAATGGGATAATTTCTGGAAATACTGATAGTGAAGAAGTTTATTTTGAAATAGTTGAAACACCAGGGCATAGCCGAGGAGACATTTGCTATTATAATAAAGAGAATAAAATATTGTTTTCTGGAGATACGCTGTTTGCTGGAACTTACGGAAGAGTTGATTTGCCAACAAGTGATCCAATTCAAATGGGAAAATCATTAAAAAAATTGCTGGCTTTGGATCCAGATATTAAAGTTTATCCAGGTCATGGTTTTGATACTACCATAGGAACAGAGAAAAGATATTATTAAAATAAAAAATTAAGGAAGAAAATGAAAATAATAGTTCAAAGAGTAAATTTTGCAAAAATATTTGTAAATAATGAATTTAAAGGAGAAATTCAAAAGGGAATAGTGGCTTATGTTGGAGTTGCAAGCGGAGATTGCGAGAAAGATATTAATTTTTGTATAGATAAGTTAATTAATCTTAGAATTTTTGATGACGAAAATGGGAAATTAAATTTTTCAGTAAAAGATGTAAAAGGAGAGTTACTAATCGTAAGCAATTTTACAATTTATGGAAATACAAAAAAAGGAAGAAGACCGAACTATAAAGATTCTGCACCAGCTCACGAAGCCCAAAAAGTTTATAATCTTTTTTTAGAAAAATTGAAAGATACAGATATTAAATTTGAAACAGGAAGATTTGGCGAGTATATGAGAATTGTTTCTGAAAATGATGGGCCTGTAAATTTAATAATATCTTCAGATTTTTAAAAAAGATAAAAAATAAAGAATTATTAATTATATTTTATAGAATTTTATAACTAGAAAAAATATTTTATAGGAGAGGAAATAAAGATGGCAAAAAAATCAACTTTAACAATGGCATGTCTGCTGCTTACAGTAGGGTGTACAGGATTACAGACAAATAGTAAAAATAGTTCTAAAACTGAAAGTAATAATGATTTTTCATCTAATAGTAAGGATGATGAAAAAAGTGGTGAAATTGTTATTGATGTAACTGGAGATAATGTAGATAATAAGGAAAATATAGAAAATTCTCAAATTAATGATAATAAAATAGAAAGAAAACATGGTCATAATAATCATAGAGATCATTATAGCAACAGAAATAAAAATAAATCTGATATAGTAAAAATAGATGAAAAAAGTCAGACAAATGAAAATTTAGATGATATTAAAATTACAAAGTTATTTGATGAAGACAGCTTAGTCGACCGTTCAATGCCAAATTCTCAATTAGTACTGCAAAAACTGTCAGAATTGAAGAGAAAGCAGCAAGAAATATTAAAACATGGAACAGCTAGTCAAAAAAAGATGGTAAAATTACAAAATGATCTGTTAAAATCATATAGTCACTGGAAAGGTACAAAATATTCGCTTGGAGGAGATTCGGCAGATGGAATGGACTGTTCAGCATTAACTCGTAGAGTTTATAGGGAAGTATACGGATATGAACTTCCAAGGCAAACAATACAACAAATTAAATTAGGTGCTCATATTTCCAAAGAGAATTTAAAGCCAGGAGATATTGTATTTTTTAAACCAGAAGATACAAATAATCATACAGCAGTTTATTTGGGAGATTCCCTTTTTATTAATGCGTCTTCATCTAAAGGAGTTGTAATTTCTACATTGGAAAATACTTACTGGAATAAGTATTTTAAATATGGCGTAAGAGTTAGAATGGTTTAGTAAAAAATAAAAAACTTCAAAACTTGTAATTTTAAAAATTTTAGAGTATAATATACCCATAACATTTAGAATTGAATATTAAAGGATAAAACCTTAATCAAAATTTTAGGAGGACAAATAATGAAAAATTACAAAGTAGCAATTGTTGGAGCTACAGGACTTGTTGGAAGAATGTTTTTAAAAGTATTAAAGGAAAGAAATTTTCCAGTAGAAAAATTATATCTTTATGCTTCGCCTAATTCGGCAGGTAAAAAGATTGAATTTAATGGGACAGAATATACTGTTATGGAATTAAAGGACGAAACTATAGCAAATGACATTGATATAGCTTTATTTTCAGCTGGAGGAGGAGTATCGCTTGAATATGCTCCAAAATTCAAAGCTAAAGGAGCAGTTGTTGTAGATAACAGTAGTGCTTGGAGAATGGATAAAAATATTCCGTTGGTAGTTCCTGAAGCTAATCCAGAAGCATTAAAAAACCATCCTGGAATTATCGCAAATCCAAATTGCTCTACAATTCAAGTAATGCCAATATTAAAAGTATTGCAAGAAAAATACGGATTAAAAAGAGTAATTTATTCTACTTATCAAGCTGTTGCAGGTTCTGGACAAAAAGGGCTTAATGATTTGGAAGCTAATTTAAAAGGAGAACCATCAAAAGGATATCCACACCAAATTGCATTTAATGTGTTGCCTCATATTGATGTTTTCTTAGATAATGGATATACAAAAGAAGAAGAAAAAATGATTAATGAAACTAGAAAAATCTTAAATTTACCAGACTTGAAAGTAACTGCAACTTGTGCAAGAGTTCCAAGTAGATATGGGCATGCAGTATCTGTAAACGTAGAATTGGAAAAACCTTTTGAATTAAAAGATGTAATTCGTGCATTTGAAGAAAAAGAAGGAGTTGTTGTACAAGATGATGGAAAAAATAATGTATATCCAATGCCTATAAATGCACAAGGTACTGATGAAGTTTATGTTGGAAGAATAAGAAAAGATTTTTCAGCAGATAATGCTCTAAATTTATGGGTTGTAGCAGATAACATTAGAAAAGGTGCAGCTACAAATACTATTCAAATCGCCGAAACTTTAATAAAAGAAGGAGCATTATAATAAAATATGAAATTTAGTACAATAAAAAATAAAATATTAGTATTACTAGTTTTTATTGCAACTTTCGTAGCAGGTTATAGTGATGATATAAAGGTTGGAATGGAGTGTGGATATGCTCCTTTCAACTGGTTTCAAAATGATAGTAAAAATGGTGCAGTAAAAGTAGATGGGGGTTATTGCGGTGGATATGATGTCGAAATAGCCAAAGTTATTGCTAAAAAACTAAATAAAAACCTTGTAATTGTAAAAACAAAATGGGATGCATTGCTTGGTCCTGCTTTAACTTCTGGAAAAGTTGACTTGGTTATAGCAGGAATGTCTGCAACACCTGAAAGACGTCAAAGTTTAACATTTTCAAAGCCATATTATGAATCAGATTTGGTAGTAGTCGTTAAAAAGAATGGAAAATATGCAAATGCTAAATCAATTAATGACTTTGCGGGAGCCAGAATTACAGGGCAGCTAAATACACTTCATTATGATGTTATTAATCAGATGAAAGGTGTACAAAAGCAAACAGCAATGGAAAGTTTTCCAGCTATGATAGTAGCATTAAATTCTGGGAAAATAGATGGATATATATCTGAAAGACCAGGAGCAATGGCAGCTAAATTTTCAAATCCCAATTTAAAATTTATTTCATTTAATAAAAAAAATGGGTTTAAATATGATACAGAAGAAGTAAATGTCGCAGTTGGAATGAAGCTTGGAAATACTGAAATGGAAGAAAAGATTAACAAAATTTTAAATGAAAATCTAACTCCTAAAGTACGTCAGCAGATTATGGAAAAAGCTATACAAAATCAACCAAATGAAACATCTCGTTCATTTTTTGGATGGGTTACATTTTTTATTCAAAATAACTGGAAGACATTTCTAAAAGGTACAGTTGTAACATTGTTTATTTCAGTTACTGGTACAATTGTAGGATTTTTCATTGGATTAGTAGTTGCATTATTTAGATATTCAGAAGCAGAAATTGATGGACAAACTCAAAAATACAAAAAAAGCGGATTAAAAGTTCTAAACTCAATTTTTTCTATTTATATTGCGATATTTAGAGGAACTCCGATGATAGTGCAGTCAATGGTAATTTATTATGGACTTTCTCAAGTATTTCATTTAAATTTATCTCCGCTGTTAGCAGCTTTATTTATTGTGTCAATAAATACGGGAGCATATATGAGTGAAATTATTCGTGGTGGAATTGATTCGATTGATGATGGGCAGTTTGAAGCAGCAAAAGCAATTGGAATGACAAATTTTCAATTAATGAAAAGCATTATTTTTCCACAAATGTTTAGAAATATTTTACCGATGATAGGAAATGAACTTATTGTAAACATAAAAGATACATCTGTATTAAATGTAATAAGTGTTACAGAATTGTTCTTTATTTCAAATTCTGTTGCAGGAACTTATTCACGTTATTATGAAGTATTTATTATTACAAGTGTAATTTATTTCTTCTTGACATTTACGTTATCATTAATTTTAAAACAAGTTGAAAAAAGAATTGACGGACCTCAAGATTTTGAAATTTTGGATGATGCTTATGGAGAGGAGAAATAATGGGGAAAAAAGTTATTGAAATAAAAAATATTAGAAAAGATTTTGGGAAACGAACAGTATTAAAAGATATAAATTTTGATGTTCATGAAAAAGAAGTTGTAAGTATAATTGGTTCATCTGGAAGTGGAAAATCAACTCTTTTACGATGTATAAATCTGCTTGAAAAGCCTACAAGTGGACAAGTGTTAATTCACGGAAAAGATGCTATGGCAGGAGATATATCTCTTGTAACATTGCGTGAAAAAGTAGGAATGGTATTTCAGCAATTTAATTTATTTAATAATTTAAGTGTTTTAGAAAACTGTGTAATTGGACAAATAAAAGTTTTAAAAAAATCTCGCGAAGAAGCTGAAAAAATTGCAAAGGAATTTTTAGCAAAAGTAGGAATGGAACGTTTTATTCATGCAAAGCCAAATCAAATTTCAGGTGGACAAAAACAAAGAGTGGCAATAGCAAGAGCATTAGCAATGCAGCCTGAAGTTTTATTATTTGATGAGCCGACAAGTGCATTAGATCCTGAAATGGTGGGAGAAGTTCTGAAAGTAATGAAAGACTTAGCCAAAAGTGGTCTTACGATGATCGTTGTAACGCATGAAATGGATTTTGCACATGATGTTTCAAGCAGAGTTGTGTTTATGGATCAAGGTGTGATTGTAGAAGATGACAAGCCTGAAAATATTTTTGGAAATCCAAAACATGAAAGAACTAAGGAATTTTTAAGTAGAATGCTAAGTAAATAAATTATTATTATTTATAATTTCTAATTAAAATCAAATTAAAATAAAAATATTTCTTGAAATTTTTTAAAAAATAGTGTAAAATACCTATGAGAAATTAGAAATTTTCTATTGAATTATTTAGCAAAAAAAAATTTATTTTTAAGTAAAATAACAAAAAAGTAATATTTCTGATTTTTCAAAATAATCTAGTTAAGATATTTAGTATCAGAATTAGAAAGGAATACAGTATTCCATTTATTAAATATTTAATAAAAAACTTAAAATATAAGTTTTGTTAAAATTTCTTGTATTTTAAGAGCTGTAAAATATTACAAAGTAAATTTATTAAAATTAAAGGAGAAAAAATGGCAAAGAAAAAAGCTGAAGACATTAAGTTGACTTTAACTGATGAAGAAAGAGAAGGATTGGATAACGAAGGGATAAAAAGAGTTTTGACTAGTAAAGCTATTTTAAAAGTAGCAAAAGAATACAAATTTTCTGATGAAGAAAAAGAAGAGTTTGAATATTTATTTACAAACGAAAAACATAAATTTTTCATTGCAAAACTTATTGAAGATAAAATTTCTGTAAACGAAAATGATGTTACAAAATTATATACAGATAATAAATCAAATTTTGATGCTCAAAATATTCCTTTCTCTCAAGCTAGAGAAATAATCCAAAGAGATTTATTAAATCAACAAGTTGCTACATTGGAAGCAGAAGAATTGAACAAATTAGTAGAAGGAATGGAAGATAAAGTAGAAGTTACTAAAAAAGAAGTTCTATTTTCAAAAGGAGATGCTGAAGTATTAAAGACTTTACTTGTTGGTAAAGTGATTTCTAAAAAAATGGCTGATGAAAAATTTGAAGATCAAGAAAAAAATAAAAAAGATTTAGAAATTATAAAAGATAATGTATACATTAACTATTATTTGGATTTAGAAGTTAGAAAAAATGTAAAAGTTACTCAAGAAGAAATTACTGAAATTTATGAAAAAGAAAAAGCAAAACTTGGAAACGTAACTACAAATAGTGCTTATCAACAAATTGCCAATAGTTTGCTAAATAATAGAGCAGTTGAAGAAAGAAATAACTTAATAGACAAAATTGTAAAAGATTATAAAGTTGATGAAGCTGCAAAAGAATATACAGAAGCTGAATAAAAGTTAATTAATTAAATTATATAAAAACTTGGAAATTAATAAATTTATAAATTCCAAGTTTTTTTATTTTATTAAATTTTTTTTTGCTTTTATATTTAAAATTGTTAAAAATTAAACTGCTAATACTAAACCCCATTTAAACAACGGATACATTATAAATCTTTTTAGTAAATTAAACTTAATATTTTTTTAAATAATTGAAATAAATATTCGCTTTTTAAACAGGAAATAGTATCAATTAATATTAGTTTCCTTTAATAAAAAATTTACGAAAATTAATTTTTACCAAGTTCATCTGCTACTAATATTGCTGCAAAAACATCATCAGCAGTAACTTTAAATGGCATATTATGAATTGTTTCACCTTCAGCTGTGCTTGCTTTTGCTACTTCGTATAATTGTTCTTTTGAAACATTTTTCATTCCTAGATCATTTAATGTTGTAGGAAGACCAATATTTTTACAAAATTCTATAACTTTTTTAATTTCACATAGACATCTATTTTCTAAAACTAGCTGTGCAATTGTTCCAAATGCAACTTTTTCTCCATGATACATATGATGTCCTTCTTCTAAAATTGTAAGGCCATTGTGAATAGCATGAGCTGCAGCAAGTCCTCCACTTTCAAATCCAATTCCACTTAAATAAGTATTTGCTTCAATTATGTTTTCTAGAGCTTTTGTAACTACTTTATTCTCTACTGAAATTTTAGCTTTTAATCCATCTTCAAATAACGTATTTTTACACAATTCAGCAATTGCAATAGCAGCTTTTGTAATACCTCCACCAGCAATTGAAGTAGCATTTGAATCGACACAGGCTTTAGCTTCATAATAAGTGGCAAGTGCATCTCCAATTCCAGCTACAAGAAGTCTTACAGGTGCATTTACGATTACATCTGTATCCATTATTACCATATCAGGATTTGTCTTTAAGAATAAGTATTCTTCAAATTCTCCACTTGGAGTATAAATTACTGATAAGGCACTGCATGGTGCATCAGTTGAGGCAATTGTAGGTACAACAAATACGGGAATATTTTTGTAATATGATATTGCTTTTGCTGCATCAAGAGTTTTTCCTCCTCCAATTCCAAATACTGCATCACATTTTTTTTCTTTTAAAATATCAATATTTCGGTTAATTTCGACTTTTGAACATTCTCCACTAAAAATTTCAATATGATAATTGATATTTGCTTTTTCAAAACTTTCAATAATTTTGTCTTTAAAATTATTAAAAATAAATTTATCCACTAGAAGATAGGCACCAGTATTACCACGTAATGTGTAATAAGATGCTAAATTAGCAATTTCATTTCTTCCTTGGATATATTTTGATGGGGAATTAATAATTTTTACCATAAAAAATCATCTCCTGAAAATTTATTATTTATTAATACTGTTATAACATATTTTTTAATAAAGTCAATAGTAATTTAAAATAAAAAATCAGAAAATTATTCAGATTTAATATTTTAGATAATTTCCTGATTTTTGAATTTTATTAAATTGATTCTAAAGTTAAATTTTCTTTTTGAATAATATAAATTTAAAATTTTTAGAAATCCTGTTTTAATAAATGTCCCATCTTTTCTTTTTTTACTCTTAAATAATTTTTATCAATTTCATTGGCAGCAATTTCAATTTCCTTACGTCCAGCAATTTTAACACCATATTTTTCCAATCCTTCGATTTTTTTTGGATTATTAGTTTTTAAAATAATAGATTTTATCCCTAAATCTTTTATAATCTGTGCAGCCACAGCGTAATCTCTCAAATCATCAGAAAATCCCAGTTTATGATTGGCTTCCACAGTATCATAGCCTTCGTCCTGTAATTTATATGCTTTCAATTTATTTAAAATTCCAATTCCACGTCCTTCTTGACGAAGATATATTATAAGTCCTTCGCCACTTTCTTCCAATTCATGTAAAGCTCTGTGAAGCTGCTCTTGACAATCACATCGTTTTGAGCCAAAGACATCGCCTGTCAGACATTCAGAGTGAAGTCTTGCTACAATATTTTCTTTATTTTTTATTTCACCTTTCATAATTGCAATATATTCTTTATGTTCGATTTTATCACTGTAACCTACAAAAGTAAATTTTCCAAATTGTGTTGGGATATTGACAGTTACTTCATTTTTAACTAATTTTTCGTTTTTTTTTATATAAACAATCAGATCATCAATCGTAATTAATTTTAAATTATGTTTTTGACAAAATTCAAACAAGTCATTTCGACGAGCCATTTCTCCATTTTCCTTTAAAATTTCCATAATTACAGCCACTTCAGAAAATCCTGAAAGTCTTGCCAGATCAACAGCCGCTTCAGTATGTCCTTTTCTTTCAAGAACGCCGCCTTCACGTGCAATTAACGGAAATAAATGTCCAGGTTTTCTAAAATCCTTTGCAGTTTTAGATGGATTTGCCAGATCTTTTATAGTATTTAGTCTATCCCCTGTGGAAATTCCAGTAGTCGTACCTTCTAATGAATCAACTGAAATAGTAAAGGCAGTTCCAAAATAGTCAGTATTATGCTGAACCATTGGATTCAATTCAAGTTCCTCAGCTCTTTTTTTAGACATTGGCACACACATAAGTCCACGTGCTTTATTAATTATAAAGTTTAGTGTTTCATAAGTTACTGTATCAGCGGGAATTATCAAATCCCCTTCATTTTCCCTATCTTCATCGTCAACAACCACAACTGGAATACCTTTTTTCAAATCTTCAATCGCAGCTTCGACAGTATCAAATTTTACTTTATTTTCTGCCATTTAAATCACTTCTTTCTTTTCTTTCTTTTTTTCTTTTTTTATTAAAATCCATTTTTTTGTAAAAATTCCATTGTCAATTTTGATTTTTTTTCTTTATTTTTTAAATTATCAAAATTATCAAATTTTAATATTTTTTCCACATATTTTCCAAATAAATCTGTTTCAATATTTACAAAATCCCCAGTTTTCTTCATTCCAACCGTAATATTTTCAATCGTGTGCGGAATAAGTGAAACCGAGAAAATCCCATCCCTATCATTGACACCAATTACTGTAAGACTTGCTCCATCAATAGTTACACGACCTTTTTCAACGATATATTTCATATTATTTCTATGATTTTCATCCAGCTGAAACTCATAAATTTTCGCAATTCCCTTATCCGTAATCGACAAAATTTTAGCCTCGCAGTCAACATCTCCCATAACAAGATGTCCACCCAAAAAAGTTGCAAGTGTAAGCGACTTTTCAAGATTGACAATATCCCCTGCTTTAGCCCGTTTTAAGCCACTTCTCTCAATAGTTTCAAACATCACATCTGCTGTAAAGTCATTTCCCTTTAATTTTGTAACAGTCAAGCAGACTCCGTTTACAGCGATACTATCCCCAATTTGTGCCTTTTCTACAACCTTTTTTCCTCTTATCGTAATTTCAATACTTGCATTTTTTTTTGCAAGATTAATAATTTTTCCAGTTTCTTCAACTAAACCAGTAAACATAATTTTCTCCTGATTTTAAATTTTTTATTTAAATTAATTATAATTTTTTTGCAAAAATTCCATTCCAATATTTTCGCCATAAATATTATATTTCACATTTTTCAAAATTACAGCTTCATTCATATCTTTCTTATCAAATCCTGCAATAAAAGACTTCCCTTTTTCATCGCCCAAAATTTTATTGGCAATAAAAATTTCTCCAGCATCAATTACATTTTCTTCAAATGCCTGTGAAATAAGCAATTGTCCACCTTCCAGTAAAACTGAGTCAATTCCAATTTCTCCAATTTTATAAAGAATTTCTTTAAAGCTAAATTTTGTACCATTTAAAAATATAAATTTAACTTTGCCATTTTCAGAAAAATCCAGCTGCTTTTCAGAATTTTCATTACTTTTTGATGTGACAATTATTGTCTTTTCATCACTGTTTTCTTTAATAATATTGTAATTTTTTTCAGTTTTAAAATGTGGGTCAATAATGATTCTATATGGATTTATACCGTTTTCAATTCTTGCAGTAAGACTTGGATTGTCAAACATAACTGTGTTTATTCCAACCATTATCCCCATAAATTTGTTTCTATAAAATTGAACTTTTTCACGAGCAATCTCATTTGTAATCCATTTAGAATTTCCTGTCTTCGTTGCAATTTTTCCATCCAAAGTTATCGCACATTTTAAAAACAAATACGGAATTTTTGTCATAATATATTTAAAAAATACTTGATTAATTTTATCGCATTCACTTTTTAAAACATTTTCACAAACTTCAATTCCAGCATTTTTTAATATTTGCACACCTTTCCCAGCTACTTTCGGATTTGGGTCAGATGAGCCAATAACACATCTTTTTAGCCCCATTTTCACGATTTTTTCAGCACAAGGCGGTGTTTTCCCGTAATGCGAACATGGCTCCAATGTGACATAAATCGTTGCATTCGATAAATCTTTTGAATTTTGAGAGGCTTCTTCCAAAGCGTAAACTTCAGCGTGAGGCCCTCCAAAATATTTATGATAGCCAGTTCCAATAACTTTTCTATCTTGAACGACAACCGCTCCAACCATCGGATTAGGATTTACCGCTCCAGTTCCTTTTTTTGCTAGTTCAATCGCCATTTGCATATATTTTTCATCAATATTTTTTGCCATTTTATTTTCCTTTTACTAATCCATAATGATTATTAGTCAATTTTATAATTTTATTTTTTTATCCAATTTCTTTTATTAAATTAATCATTTCAATTGCAGAAAATGCTGCATCTGCTCCTTTGTTTCCAGCTTTTGTTCCTGCTCTTTCTATAGCTTCTTCAATATTATTTGTAGTTAAAACACCAAAAATCACAGGCAGGTCAGTTTGTAATGAAATTTGTGCAACCCCTTTTGAAACTTCAGCACAGACATAGTCAAAATGTGGAGTAGACCCTTTAATTACAGCTCCTAGAGCAATTATTGCATCATATTTTCCTGTGTTTGCCAATTTTTTTGTAATTAAAGGTATTTCAAATGCTCCTGGAACCCAGGCAATGTCGATATTTTCTTCAGAAACATCATTTCTTTTTAAAACGTCTAAAGCACCTCCAACTAGCTTTGAAGTAATAAATTCGTTAAATCTCCCAGCCACAATTGCTATTTTTATATTTTCTCCATTAAATTTTCCTTCAAAAGTTCTCATTCTTACAATCATCCTTTCAATTTATGTTTTTTAGTTAGACATATTCAATAGCTATTTGTTATTTTTTCAAGTAAGTTGTAAAATTAATTAGTATAAAATTTTTTTAGATAGTTTTTTTGAATAAGTCTATTGGTATAAAAAAAAGCCTCGAATACTTGATTCAGGGCTTCTATAATTAAAGGTAGGCAATTCTTAATTTATAATTATTATAATTTTATATTCTATGTAAATATTGAAACTATATATAATAAAACTACTTAAATTAATTTTTCACTTCTACCATCTAGACTATAACTATCGGTACTGGAATTGCACCAGTTCATGTCATTTTTAAAAATAAATAAAAATAACTCGTGGACTTTACCACCGGTCGGGAATCTCGCCCTGCCCTGAAGCTTTAAACTTTCACTTTAGTTTATAATATCACTTTTTAAATCTAATTACAAGTGTTTTTTCCAAAAAAATAAATATTTTTTTTTAAAATTTATTTTAATATTGACAAAGTAAAAAATGTAGGGTATCATTATGTTGATTAAATAAAAATTAAAAAAAGGAGGTAAAAAAATGAAAAGAATATTAGGCACGTTAATTTTACTGTTGTTTATTTCATGTGGCAATAGCAATGGAGAAGAATTTATTAAATTTTACAAAAAGTCAGAAAAAAATCAAGAAATGGCAGAAATAAAATCTTCAGAGTATAAAAGTTGTAAAGAATTAAGTAAATTTAATATTAATACAGAAAAAATTGTATTAAAAAATTTAGGATTGGAGGAGATAAACTGTATAGCGAATTATAAAAATGTAAAAGAGCTGGATTTAAGATGGAATCAAATAAAGGATGCAAAACCATTGGAAAATCTAAAAAATTTAGAAATTTTAAAAATAAACTTTAATCAGATAAAAGATATAAAACCGCTGTTAAATTTACCAAATTTAAAGGAATTGTGGCTTCATAATAATAAAATAAGCGATATTAGAGGAATTGGCAAATTGACAAAATTGGAACATCTGGATATTAGTTTTAATCCTTTGAAAAATGGAGTTGATGAAATTTCTAGTTTGAAAAAATTAAAAAGGTTGGAATTACGGGAAGTTCCAGAGGAAATAGTGGATTATGTTTATGAAAATTATCATAATTTTATGATACCCAAAACAATATTCATTGAACAAAGATATCCAGAACTTTCTAAAAAACGTGAAAACAAAGCAAAATATCCAAATTTTTCAGAATTTGAAAACAAGATAAATGGCTTTGAAACTGTAAAAATTATAAATAAAGTTTCTGAAAAAGAAATTACATTAAATAAATTGCCAAAGGAAGTTTACAAAATAGTCGATGAATATAATAAAAAATCGGAAGAAGCAGATGACAAAGTAGAAGGAGCATCATTTTTTACAAATAATGTTTACTCAATATACACTCTAACTTATCCTTTTGCCTATGCAGGACAGTCAAATAGTGAAACTATTTTTACAAAAAATAATCAAGTAATTGCAAAAGATGCAGTAAATTTAGATTCTCAATTAGAAAGCATTGATGGAAACAATTTGTTTTTATCAGTAGTTGCAGCAGGTGGAGCAACAAATTATGCAATCACAGATATGAAGAGTGGAAAAATGTGGAGGGAAGAATTTAGGGATTTTGGAGTAACATTACCTAAGAGAACTGATAAAATTTTTATAACAGCTTCAAAGGAAAATGCTGTTAATGTAAGAGAAAGTAATGACTCAGATAGCTCAATAATTCATAAATTAGCAAATAATGCTGAAGTTGAGGAAATTTCAAATGAAGAAGACTGGAAATATGTGTATTTTTATAATAAAGATGGAGGATATTATATGAAAGGGTATATACATAAGAGTCAGTTAAGATAAAATAGCTGATTTTGTAAAAATTTCAAAATTTAAAGGGGGAGTTAATTGTGGTAAATAGGAAATTTAATGGGGTAGATATTGGAGATAGTGCGGTTGAGTTTTTTGAAAAGCTAGCTAAATTAGAAAGTGGCGGAAAATATAATTTAGCAGATCAAAAATATTATATTGGAAAATATCAGATTGGGACGGATGTTTTGATGGACATGGGATGGCTTCCGAAGGGTTCGACTTGGGCAAATGCCAGATTCATTGGTGAAGGTGCCACGAAATGGAAATTAACAGGAAAACAAAGTTTTTTAAATAATCCAGCAGCACAAGATGAAGTAATAATGCGTTCAGTAAAAATGAGATGGGCACTTCTGAAAAAGTATAAGGATAAAATTTGTAAAAATATATCTGTTCCTAAAAGTGCAGTTTATATAGCACCAGGAAAAGTTAGAGCTTCTGAAAATAAAGTGAAAATAATAATAATGAAAAAGAGAAATCAAGGATATAAGGCAGAAGATTTGAGAGGACAAAGTTTTTTGCTTACATCATCTGGAATACTTGCAGCAGCACATTTATGTGGGCAAGGTGCGATGTCTAATGCTTTGGGGAATAATTTTAAAGGTGTTTGGGGGATACCAGTAGATGGAAATGCCATGCCATCATTACTTTATGCTGTAAATTTAGCAGGGCATGACTTGTCAGTAATTATTGGATTTAAAGATAATTGTGAAGTAGATCACAAAGTTGTAGAAAAAAATCATACACAAACTGATAATAAAAATATAAATAAACAGGCTACAGTTCAGTCAAAATCTAAATCTAATGTTTCAAATAATTCTTCACAAACACAAAAAGAAGTTTTGACACCAAATAATGCTAAAACTGAAAGTGATGAAAGTAATAAAGAAGGTGTATTTTCGTTTAATGGTCAAAAGTTTGAGGAAGTTTGGGATAGTGAAGAGTATAAAAGGGATAGAGCTGAAAATGGGAAAGCTCCTGAATTGGCATTTGTAAATCCTGATGAGGCGATTTTGAAAAGGCTGCAGGCTAAATTTCAAGATGAGAATATTTATAATAAGGATTATGTAAAATATTTGGAAACTAAGACAGGGAAAAAAGTTTTGGAAGAAAATAAGGAAGATATAAATGTCATTTTGAAGATGTATGATGAGGCGACAAAGGATAACGACAAGATTGGGAATGTGATAAGGCAGCATGGATTTGATATTTTAAGGGGAAGAGAGGAAAATAATGAGATTTTGCGGATACAAGATATAGTTTATTATATTTATTCGTATCCTATTCCTAATAAAAGTGCTATAGAATCATTAGAATATGTGCTTAGTCAATATTCAGCAAAATATGTGAAATATCCTGATAAAAAGCCTATAAATAAATTCAAGGAAGATAAGAATTATGTGGATAAAATACAGGGTGTGATTCAGATATATGTAAAAGATGGAAAAACTAAAGTTGAGAAGAATCAGCTGCCTGAAAAGTATGACAAGTATATGCAGGGAATAAAGGATATTGATGAAATTATTATAAAAGTTGCTAAAAAGCCAGCTTTGGAGTTACAAAAGACAAGATGTGAAAATTTGATAAGAGAACTTGGGGAAAATGTTTCGGAATATGAAAAAACTTATTCAATGGATGAAAATGGAGTTAGGCAGTTTCCTTTATCTAGAAGATTGATTGACAATATAATAATTGAATTTTTGAAGGTGCAGACTGGGTTTAAAGGAGAAAATGAAACCAAGTATTTTGATAATCATCAATATAAAGATAGCAATATTGTGAGAAATTATCTTTTATGGTATATAAAAAGACAAAAAGGGATTGATATTCCATCAAAAAGTGAGAGAGGATTATTTAACAGGCTTGAAAAAATTGGGAAGGATATAAGGGTAACGACTGTCTTGAATGACTGGATAACTTCAAAATCGGCAATAAAAGTACGAAATATCAGAAAAATAAGTGATTTTATAGATGAAACTTATGAAAATTACAGGGATAATTCGGATTTTGAAAAAGATAAAGGCATTATTTTGGGATTATTTAAAGATAGCAAGGAATTGCGGGATTATGCAGCAAATATTGATTCAATGGATTTGTATTCCTTTTATAAGTTATTTTATGATCTGCAAAATATTATAAATCCTACTGGAGAGTTATTTGTAAATACTAATTGTATGCTAAAATGTACGCTTGGAAGAGATATTAGCCGATTAATCATAAAAGAGGATAGTGTAATGCTTGAAGGCGGGAAACAGGCTAATATAAATGATACGAATATTCAGCCTTTTAAATCTTGCAGTGCAATTGGGACTTGCCAGCCTGCATTAATGGGAATGTGGGAGAAAAATACAGATGTAAAAGTTAGAAACAAGCCTGCATTACTGGATATTTCAACTATTCAATGTCAACATGGCGGAACTATAAGTATTGATGATGCTGGGCAAAAGGAAGTTGGAACGGCAGTTACTAAAGATAAAGAAGTTGGTGAAGCTATTAGAGATGCTGATTGTCAATACAAGTTATTGATAAATATTTGCAGTGATATAAATAATGACTTTATGCAAACACAATTAAAAAAAGAAGCACAGAAATTTTCTAAATGGAATAAGTATAAAAGCAGTACAATGGATACTAAAAATAAAGAAAAAACTCAAATTGCTGAAAAGGAAACTTCTTCGGAAAAAGAAAAATATTTAAAGGAAAAGATTTTAGACACATTTAAAGAGGCATATAAAAATGTAAAGCAAAAATCAGGGCCTGAACTTGATACAAAAGGAATAATAAAAACGCATGGATTAAGTTTGTGTGATTATGAGCAAAAAAACTTTTATTCTGCAAAAATGCTGCCTGTAATAGCTTATGGATATTTAATGCAAGCTGGAAATTTGACAATAACAGAAAATGAAAAAAAGCAGATCGAAGCAGAGTTAAATAGCGATATAAAAACTTCAAATACAGAACAGATAGAATTAAAGGATTACAAAATACAAAATAATGTAAAACAAACAAAAGAAGCTCCAGATCATAAAATAAATTCTTCAGATATTACAAGCTGGATTGAAATAGGTAAAACATTATACACATCAACAAAATACCCTCCAACTGAAGCAGATGTACTAAATGCAATAAGAAAAAATGGGAAAAGTGTGGCTGGGTGTCCGTTTAGTGTGGATGAATGGAATAAAACGCATAGTTCTTCAAAAGAGTTGAATAATGATAGTGAAGTTAATAATGTGAAGCAGAAAAGTGATATTAAAGAAAAGAGAAATAAGGATTCACAAAACGACATTACTAAAAAAACTGAGGTACAAAAAGTTTCTACTAATAAATCTATGAAATTACCAAATAACACGAATACTTCAACTTCAAAACAACCTCAAAATTCAAAATCAGAAAAAAATGAAAAGAGAAATTGTACAACTTGTCCACATGAAAATCAGAAATTGAATTGTAGAGATACTTGGGATGTAGAAACAAATAATAGAATAAAAAAATTAGATCCTAGAATTAGATGTATAGTAAAACATTTGATAAATTTAATGGAAGATAAGTATAAAATAAGAATGAGAGTCACAGATGGATATAGAACACATGCTGAACAAAATAATCTTTATAAAAAAGGAAGAACAACAAAAGGACCTAAAGTAACATGGGTTAAAGGTGGATATAGTTATCATAATTATGGTTTAGCTGTCGATGTGTGTAGAATAGAAAAAGGAAAAGATTATTGGTATATGAAAGATTATAAAATATTTAATAGTGAAGCTATAAAATTCGGAGCAGAATGGGGAATTAGTTTTAAGGATAATCCACATTTTCAGTTTCCATTTGGTAAAACAGCAGCTCAATATTATCAAGATTATAAAAATAGAGGGAATAAATTAAGTTATGAATTTGAAAAATAAGAATAAAAAATAATATAATTAATGGAGGAGATGATATATTTATGAAATTAAAGGATATCATTATGAAAAATATTTGTATAATATGCTTTGGAGTCTTTAATATATCGTGTATGGCACAAAATATAGTTGAAAAAGAGTATGAAAGGATAGTTTCTAAAATAAAAGAAGCTGAAAAAAAAGGGAAATTTATAGGATATTTTGATGATAGTTGCAATATTGTAAAAGACAAGGAAAGAGCTAAGTATTATAGAGTTTTACATGAGAAAAAGAATGGAATTTATTTGATTACTCAACATAATTTGGATGGAACATTAGACGAAATATATCAGGCGACAGATAAGTATGATTGTTGGAAAAGAGATAATAGTTTATATAATAAGAGGGAAGGGAAAATGATTTCTTTTTTTTCAAATGGTAAAAAACTTCGAGAAGCAAATTATAGAAATGGAAGACTTGAAGGTAAGGAATATTGGTATAATCAGGATGGTAAAATAGAACAGATATTAGAATATAAAAATAATATTCAGAATGGAAAAGAAATTCGATATTTTGAAAATGGAAAAATTGAAGCACAAGAAAATTTTAAAAATGGTGAAAGAAATGGAGAAGGAAAATATTATTATGAAGATGGAAAATTGGCATCTATAACCAATTATTTAAATGGAGTTGAACATGGGAAGAATATTATTTATTATAAAAATGGGAAAATAAGTTCGGAAACTATGTATAAAAATGGTGAAGTTGAAGGAAAGTGGGTGGATTATAATAAAGACGGATCTATAAGAGATCAAGGAGAAGTTATTAATGGAAGTGGAGAATTTAGGACATATTTTGAAAACGGAAAATTACATTCAGAAACAATTTATAAAAATGGAAAACGAAAATATATTGAATATTATGAAAATGGAAAATTTAAAGGTTCTTTGATATTTGATAAAAATGGAGAAATAACTGGAGAAGGAGAAAAGGTTTATTATACAGAATAGAATTTAAATATTTAAATAAAAAAATTCTATGAAATTTTATTATGTTGTTAGATTGTAGTTGACATAAAAGAGATTAATTGTGAAAAACAAAATATGGATTTTATTATTTTTATTAATAGCCTGTCAAGCTAAAAATGAAAAAAATATAAAAAATTATGGTGGAAAATAAATTTTACAAAGGGAGTGAAACTTCAGAAGAAGAATGGATGAATAGGGAAGCAAAGCAGAATGATAAAATTTTTGAAAATGAAGTTGATAGTATTTTGGGATTTATTTATTTATTAAAAGACAACAGAATATTGGTAATAAATGGAAATAAAAAAATATTAAAAGAAATAAAAGTTACAGATTATAAAGATACAGATATTGCTGTTTATAAGGGTATTTTTTATGTTTATGATAATGGGAAAGTGTATGAATATTCACTTAAAAATTTGAAAGAAATAAAAAGGTATGATGTAAATTAAAATTATCAGATTTATTAATTTCATAAAAAATATATTGACAAATTTTAAATTTTAGTTTAAAATAATATTAATTAAAATTTAATAAATATAAAGAAGGGGGAAATAAAATTATTTAAAATATCATATAAAATTAAAATATGTTGATTGAAAATGATTTTTATGGTATTGGAAGTAATTTTGAAAGGAATATGAGGAATAAAAATGTTATAAATCAGACTAATCGGACTATTTTGTTTGAGGAAATTAATCCAGAAAAGATGGATATTTTGACACTTGTTAATGATGCTAGAGATATGGATTCATTGGATGATGAGAATATTATTGAGATTAATAGGCATCTTTTGGTTGGGAGCTTTGAGGAGTTTTTGGAAAAATTTGATCCGAAAGTGTATAGTTATTTTGATGCAGAGAGTCAGAGTATTAGGTATATTTTGAAAAAGCCTGAGGGAGTACCTGAGGATTTGGTGACAGAGATTAAGATTAATAATGGAAATACATTTTTTAAAATGCTTAGTACGTTAATTGAAGCAAGAAAATCACAAGGAAATAGAAACGTAGATTTTAAATTTGAAAATATTTTGGAACTGATTTCTCCAAAGAAGGTTATTGAGGATATTAAGCAGACAAGAAAAGAAATTGCTTATATTTATCAGAAATATGAAGAATTGGATGATGAAAATCCTAAAAAATTGGAATTAGGAGACAAACTTAATACAAAATTTGAAGAGGCTTCGGAAAATTATAGTAATGTACTGGGAATGTTGCCGCTTGCGATTGAAGATATAAAAACTCGGCTGCTAATTGGAAATGATTCAAATAATTTCAAATCAGAGAAAATAAAATTGGGAATGTTACAGGTTGGAGAAAAAGGAGAGCTTGAGGTAATTGAGTATAAACAGGAAAATCAAAATTCACTTGCGATGATTGAAGAAAAAAATACGACAGCTCTGGTTGAAGCCTTTAGGGATGATTATGAAAATGTGACAGATGAGCCAAATAAATATATTAGCGATCTGGTTGTTAGAACATTTGTGCCACTTGCGAAAACATTTGTAGATGTTGATCCTGAACAGGAAGTTCAAAATTATAATAATTATCTGGCATTTTATAAATCAGCTCAAGAGGATTTTATAAAAATTGCTAAGCCCTTGATTGAGAAGATATTGGGCGTGAAAATGTTTTTTGAGCAATATGATGTTAGAATGGGGCTTATGAAACCGACACTTTTGATTACAAATGTGAAGCCTGAAATGATTGTAAAGGCTGGGAATAAAGATAAATTACGTGCATTTTTGAATACGACTAATGAGAAAAATGATTTCGATAATACGGTATGGTTTGGGATTTATCCAAATGTTGATTTAGATATAAAAAAATCAGAAAAAAAAGTTCGTGCAAGATTTATGGGAACAAAAAATGAAGAAAAAACTGAAAAAAATACTATAGAAGTATTGACAAATTTAATGACTGTATTAGCAGAATACAAGGTTCAAGTATTTTTTAACTTTGAAGGGAAGCCTGAAACATCGTTTGACAATCTTGCAACAACTGGTGTAGATAAATATATTGAAAAAACTCAAGTTTTAGAAAATCAAAGATATTCTGAATATTTAATTCCAGTAATTCCTAATTTTACAATAATTCCAAAGGATAAATCAGGAGTTATGCTGGATTATAAAATGAAATTTGAAGAGGAAACAGGAGTATCACTTTCAAAGGAACAAGAAGATTTGTTGAAATTTTGGATTGAAGGTGTGTATATAGATGCGGCTTATGTTGCAGCTGGAATAATCGGTGCAACACAATGTCCAAATTATCTAAAGGAAAGATTTTCAAATGTTTCGCCACTTTATCCAGGAGTACGTTTTGATATTGAAGAAAAGGATAACTCGTATCATGCGAAAACAACGATGTCTAAGGAAATATCAGGATTTACAAATACAATAAAAGATAGAATAAATCAGTTTAATTATGGATTTGTATTTTCATCTGACAATGCAAATGTAGCACGTGAAAAAATTAGAAATATTGTTGTTTATAAAGCAAGAACTTTACTAAAAAATTTAGATGGAGGATATGAGCCGCTTTATAAGACACTTACAACAACATATATTGAAAGAACGTTAAGGTTCACAACAACAGACTTTAAAGAAGATAAACTAAATATGTTTTTTAGCACAAATCCTGAAAGCCAAAAATCAATTTGGCTAAAAGATACAAAATTTGTAAACGGAATTATGCAAAAAGGAGATGACTTATCTCATGTAATTGATGTGGATAATGGAATTTGTCAATTAAATATAACTTTTGCAGGAAACTTAAAAAATCTGCAAGTTGAAATTAATAAAAATTATTAGCGCTGTTTCTTCTTTAAACAGTAAATTTATTACAGTTTTTGAATTAAATGTTATTTAACAAGGGGAATAAAGGCCCCCTTGTTTATAAATATTGTTTTTATTTTGGGATAAAGTTTGATACAAAAAATAAAATTGGGGGAAAAATGATTGAGAATAAATATCCAATATTTGGACATGGGCAGGTAATAAATAAAGAATCACTTGATTTATTGAGAGACAATCCTGCAGAATTGACAGATTTAATGTATTTGGATAAAAAAGATGGGATAATTTCAGGATTTGAGCTTGTTACAAATTTTGATGCTAAGCAGGTAATTGTAACAAGGGGAATTGTTAAATGCGGCAAAAAAATCTTTTGGATGAATGAAGATTATAAATTTGATATGCCTGAAATTGAGAATAGATATGTTTTAAAATTAAAATTATTTTCAGATATTGAAGAAAGAAAATTTTATATTAGAAATGCTGATTTTTCTTTGGAAATTTTAGATATTGAAGCGAATAATAATAAAAATGTTGAAATTGAAAATAAAATAACAAACAATCTGGAAGTTTGGCAAGAAAGTGATGATAAAGCAAAAAGAGTTTGGGAAAATAAAATTGGTGAAATTGAAATAACACGTTTTATTACAAGAATTGGAGCAGAACTTAGAAATGATTACAATAGCTTTCGAGATTTAAGACGAGATTTTAATTTACTGGAACTTATAAATACAAAATATTCCTCAAGGCACGAATTTGGAACACTTCATCCTAAAATTTTGGAATTATTTGGAAAAGAGGCTTCCAAAAAGGAAAATTTGGATATTTATGATGTGAATTTTTATGTAAACTGTTTAAACAGAAATGTAGAAAGGGACATTATAATTGCTTATATTAATTTAAAATTACAAATGGAGCAAGAAAATTACTCTAATGAAGAACTTTATCAATATTTAGTCAAAATTTTGGATAATTTGGGAAAAGATAGAAAGATTAATGAAAAAAAGAGAGTTATTCCTAGAAAAATAACTATTGAATAAAGAAAATATTAGACCTGTTCGATAACTATACAAACTTAGAATTTAATAAAATAAATATCTTGAAGCAAGGGGTCTTGACCCCTTGTATAGATAAAAAAACTTAGGTTATCGAACATATCTATTAGAAAATTTTTAATAAAATTTAGCAAAAAGTTACAGAATTTGTGTAAGCAGAAGTAATCAATTTTATTTATTACAAGGGGCTTTAGCCCCTTGTTTTAATGATATTTAACCTAAAAAAATTAATCTACTGCAAATAGGAATTGGCTTCCTGCATAAAGTCCCAATTTATTTTTGTTTAGTTTAAATGTGTAGTTTCCATCTGTCAGGCTGTCATTTTTTTCATTAAAAGTTAGATTTTTAGTGTCAACTTGTGTTCCGTTTTCTGATTCACCTTTGTAAGTTATTTTGTACTGATTGTTTTGCTTAGAAAATACTAAAACTCTATCTTCCATTGGAATTTCTTTACCAATAAGTTTATCTACATGCTGTAAAGTTTGGCTGGTCTTTACTTCTTCGGGTTTTACTTGTGAAGGTGGTTGAATATTAGAATTTTCATTAATATTTTCTGTGGTTTTTTCTGCAGCTTGTACAGCTGGTTGAGATTCTTTTGGAGCAGAGGAATTTTCTTGAGAAGCACTGGCATTATTTTTATCTGCAGTTTGCTGTTCAATTTGAATTTCATCTTGATCTTCATCTTGTTTTGCTTCTTTTTTTCCACAGCTAATTATGGCAAAGATTGCTAAACATCCTAATAACATATATTTTTTTAGATTCATAAATTATCACGTCCTTTTAATTAAATTTTATTTTGTAATTGATTTTAAAGTAATAATAGCTAATTCTTTTAAAAATTTGAGTAAAATATGTAAAAAATATTGAATTATTTATAGATATAATCAACTTTTTATTTTAAACTAGAATTGCTATATTATAACTATATTTTATATTGTTTTTATAAAAATTACAAGAGTTTTATTACAATAAAAATTATAAATTATATTAAAGTACAGCAATTAAAAAAAATTTAAGAGCTATTGAAGGAATATAATTACTATATTTTTATAGGAATTTTAGGGCATTTAATAAATAAATTTTTATAAATGATTAAAAAATTAGAAAAAGGACTATTATTTTTTGGAAAAATATGATATAATAATTACAGATAACCAAAAGCAAGAAGTAAATGTAACAAAAATAGATATTTGTAACAGTAACAAGTTGTTTGAGGTATTAAATTTTTAGGAGGTAATACTTTGTTAGGTAAAGTAAAATGGTTTAATGAAAAAAAAGGATTCGGATTTATTTCAGGAGAAGATGGAAATGATTATTTCTTACATTTCTCAAAAATCAATAAAGAAGGATTCAAGACAGTTAACGAAGGTGAAGAAGTAAGTTTTGATGTAGAAGAAGGACCAAAAGGACCTCAAGCAACAAATGTAATTTCTCAATAATCGATTAATTAATTTTGTGTAAAAAAGGCTGTTTCAAAATGGTAAATTTTGGGATAGCTTTTTTCTTTATTTTTTATAGGATATATATGGAAAGCGAGGAGATATTATGTTAGTAGATTATCATATGCACTTTGAATATGGAAGTTATGATGAAAATTATGTAAATCCGTTTTTTGAAAAAGCAAAAGAAATGGGACTGGCGGAAATAGGGATTACAGAGCATACTCATGGATTTAAGGAATTTAAAGACTTATATTATAATGAGCTGATTTTGGATGATAGTGAAACTGGAAATTTTCAGAAAAAATGGCTTGAACAGAAAACTAAATTTGTCCATACATTGGATGAATACAGAGATTTTATAAATAAATTGAAAGCAAAAGGCTATCCAGTAAAATTTGGAATAGAAGTATGTAATTTTAGAAATCAGGAAAAAGTTAAAGAAATATTGTCTAAATATGATTTTGATTATTTAATTGTTTCAATTCATTTTATTAAAGGCTGGGGATTTGATTTTAGTGCTTTAAAGCATAAATTTACAGATGGGGATTTAGTGCAGATTTGGAAGGATTATGCAAAGGAAATTGAAGCTGTGGCAAATACAGGGATGTATGATATTTTAGGGCATCCATTTAATTTGAGATTATTTAAAAATATTCCAGAAAAAAAAGATGTTGATAACTTGCTCGAAAGTACTGCTAAATGTCTGAAAAAAAATAATATGATTGTGGATGTAAATACTGGTACATTTTATCGGTATCCAATTAAAGAAATTACACCGTATAGGGATTTTATGGAATATGTAAAAAAATATGATATTCCTGTAATTTTATCAAGTGATTCGCATTATTCTGAACATGTCGGTATGAAAATAAAGGAGGCAGGAGAATATGTAAAGGAATTTGGAATTACTAAAATGGTAACTTTTGATAAAAGAAAGAGAAAAATGGTTGAAATTGGATAATATTTAATACTAAACTTTGTTTAAAAAACGAAAATTATATTTTATATTATTTTCTAGCAACTATAAAGAAATTTATAATTAATTCGTTGGTTAAATAGGAAGTATGTTTGAAACTATTTAAAGATTATATAAATTTATAGTTTAAGTAGAATAATCACAGTTTTTGAGTTTGATTCTGAATTAGCTTTACTATAATTGTAAATATGATTTGATAAGTTTAAATTTAATAATAAAAAATAGGGATTATTCCAAATATGAGTAATCCCTTTAATTTTATTATTTTTAATTTTTTCTTTTTTTTATGTCTTCCCAATCCAATGTTGTTGAAAATTCTTTTATAAATGCGATTAATATTCCTAAAAATATTCCTAAAAATAATGAACCAGCTATGACTAATTTTTTATTCAATGAAGGTTTTGTTATGGAATTTATGTATTTTACAACTGGAGTTGAATCATTTCTTAATAAACGGTAATAAGCTAGTCTTGATACAAGAGTATCTGTTAATGAATCTTTTGTAGTTCGGATGTCGATATTTTTTGCCATAAAACTGTATTGCTGATCTAAAAGTTTTATTTGTGAATCCAGGTATTTATTTTTTCTGTCAAGAAGATAATTTTGTGCAAGTATTGGATATTCCTTTGCAAAATTTTCTCCTTCGGATTTATTATTTGTAGAAAATTTTACTTTTACCATGGGATCATTTGTTTCAGATTGAGCAGTCAATCTTGTTGTCATTTCTTTTAGAAATTTATCATCTGGTAAATTTACATTTCTTAAAGTTTTTGAATTTTTTTTCAAGTAATTGAAAAAATCAAATGAACTTAATGAAAATTGTGAATCTTCTCCAATTTCTGTAAGGACTTTGTCATTTCCATAAAGTGTTATTTCTGATTTAAAAGATTTGTTTACAAATACGAAAATTGTTGATAATATCACGACTAATATTGTTGTTAAAGCAATTAAAGTTTTATCTTTATAAATAATTTTGATTATCATATTGGCATCAATTGCCTGTGGGTTTTTGTTATCCATTTTTTCTTTTCCTTTCTTTTTAAGTTTTAGATTAAAATTTATATATTAATTTTATCAAAAAAATAGTAAAATGACAATGGAAAATTTAAAAAATAAAATATAAATTTTTGATATTTTTATAATTTTAAAAATTGGGACGATTTCTTTTGAGTAAAAAATTGGAAACATAAATGAAAATATGTTATAATTTGGGAAATTATGAAAATAATTTTTTATTTAGTAAGGAATTATTGGTGAAAAGGATACTAATAATTTTATCAGCATTTTAAGTCTTAATGTATTTTCTGATGTTGTAGTAAATGCTGATGATAAAGAAGTAGGATATTATTTTAATCAAAAAATTAATAATGCTAAAGTGATAAATATTCAAAGTGAAAAAGATATAAAAAATGTAAAAGATGAAACAAATCAAGATGCAATAAAAGAAGTAATAGAGTTGTCTAAAAAAGAATTTAACGAAATAATAAATGAAAAATCAAAAAATACTTTTTTGGAAAGTATAAAATATTTTTATAGTGATGAAGAAAAAATGAAAGATTTACTTTTGAAGTCTGTAAAAGAAGATAAAAATAATTATTTGGCATATTTTTATTTAGGTTATTATGAGCAATATTTGAACGATAATCCAAAACAAGCGATTGAATATTACAAACAAGCAATAAAGATTAATTCTGAATATCCGATGGCGTATAATAATTTGTCAGATTCCTATGAGGAAATAGGAAATAAAAATGAAACTGAAAAAATTCGAAGACAGCTGACTTCATTATTTCCAGATTTTCCTGAAACATATTATCAGGCAGGAATGAAATATAGAAAAGAAAAAAATTTTTTAAAGTCAACAGAAAGTTTTGAAATAGCTATAAAAAAATATAAAAATTTATCTAATACTAAATTTTATACATATTTAGGTTCAGATTTAAAAAAAGAATACATAATGGATGCAGAATTATATATTATAACTAATTATTTAAATACTAAAAATTTCTTAAAAGCACTAGATTATTTTTCAACTATTTATCCAAACATGAAACAAAATAAATATGAAAAACTTTCATATATAATAGAGGCTTTGGAAAATTATAATGAAAATGTGATAAAATCTAAAAATATTAATGAATACAAACAAAATTTAGAAAAAATAAAAAAATTTGATTTACAATAAATCTATTTTTTCAAAAATCAAGCCTATTTTATAAAAAATAAAATATAGAAATAAAAAAGTTCAAGAAAGGAAGTAAATAAATGTACATAGATCCAATAATAAAAGGAATAGAAATATCAGATATAAGAAAAATTCATGAAAAATTGTCGGCTTATAAAAATGTTATAAATATGACAATTGGAGAGCCAGATACAGATGCACCGCAAAAGGTGAAAGAAGCAGTTGCATATCATGCATTAAATAGTCCTATAAAATATTCGCCAGTAGGTGGGATTCCAGAATTAAGAGAAAAAATTGCAAAATTCTATAATGAAACTTTTGGTGGAAATTATAAAAAAGATAATGTTTTAGTTACGGTAGGTTCGACTGAAGGGCTTTCTTCTACACTTAAAACAATTCTTGCAGAAGATGATGAAGTTCTTATTCCAACTCCAGCGTATGTTGGGTATGAGCCATTGATTAGAGTTGCAAGAGCAAAAACAATTTTTATGGACTTGAAAGAAAATAATTTTGTGTTGACTGAGAAAATTTTGGAAAAATATATTACTAGCAAGACTAAGCTAATAATTTTGACTTATCCAAACAACCCATCAGGAATTACATTGCCTGAAGAAGAAATGGTTAAGATAGTAAAATTTTTAAAAGGTAAAGGAATTTACTTATTAAGCGATGAAATTTATGCTTCAATTTCATTTGAAAAATTTACATCTTTTGCAAAATATTATGAAGAATTAAAAGAGCAATTGATAGTTGTTAATGGTTTTTCAAAATCACATTCGATGACTGGATATAGATTAGGTTACACAATTGCTAGTGAAAATTTACAGTTACAAGTGAAAAAAATTAGCCAATACACAGTTACAAGTGCTTCAACATTGTCACAATATGGAGCAATTGCAGCATTAGATTACTGTTCAGACACGACTGAATTGTCAGAAATTTACAAAAAAAGAGTTTACTATTTTGTGGAAGAACTGGAAAAATTAGGATTCAAGTGCTTGAAACCTAAAGGAGCATTTTATGTATTTGCGACATATAAAACAATTGAAAAGTTTAAAAATGTAAAGTCATTCGACTTTATTTTGGATTTATTGGAAAAAACTGAACTGGCAATAATTCCAGGAATTACATTTCAAGTGGAAGGATATGTAAGATTTTCAATTGTGCATGACTTGCCTGTATTGGAAGAAGCGATTGCGAGATTGAAAAAATATATTGAATCTAAGTAAATAATATTTAAGAAATAGTTATTTCTCTTTTCGCTTTACAAATAAAATATTATTTTTTAAATTAAATAAATTTACTAAAAGTCTTTAGAGTATTTAACTTGCTAAAATATAAAATTGGAGGATATAATGATAGAAACAATAGAGAAACATAGAGTTAAAATTGGAAATATTATAGCAAAAGAAATAGATAATGTGAAAAATAGGGATGAAATGTTAAGAGCTTTAAAAAAAATTGATGACTTTATATTAGAATATCCTTATGATAAAAATGCATATGCAAATAGAGCATATGTTTTAGAGCTTTTAGGCTTTTATGAATTGGCACTTAATGATTTGCAAAGAGTAGCTTATTTGGATTCTGAAGATAAAAAATGTCGTGTTATAAAAGGTCAGATTTTACTTAAATTGGGGAAATTTGAAAATGGATGGTCATTATATGAATGGCGTCGAGGATTTAATCCAAAAAATAATAAAGAGCTTCCTTATGCTGAAATGGATAAAGCTATTGGACTTCCTTACTGGAATGGAGAAAAATTGAAGGAAAATGAGAAATTATTTATCTTATTTGAACAAGGATTTGGAGATAATATTCAATTTTATAGATTTATTTCATATTTAAAGGATAAAGGAATAAAATTAGTCGTTGCAATTAATCCTGTATTAGATGAATTGATAAACTATAATTTAAAGAAACTTGGAGATGGAGTTGAAATCCAAAAAAAAGATGAAAAATTTGGGAAGAATTGCAGTTATTATATTTTTTCAATGAGTTTGCCGCATATTTTAAAAATGTATGATTCAATTAAAATTCCAGGAAAAACAAAATATTTAGAAGTACCAACTAAATTTTTACAAAAATGGAAGAATAAATTGAAAAAGACATATAAGAAAAAGGTAGGGATATTCTGGGAAAGTAATAGTTCACATGATAAAGGAAGATTTAGAAATATTTCATTTGAAAAGGTAAAAGAGTTGTTTAACACGGATGTTGAATTTCATTGTCTTCAAAAAAAATTATTGGATGATGAAAAAAATAAAAAAATGTGGGGGGGGGGTACAAAAACCTTTATTTCTGGGATGATGAATTGGATGATTTTTGTGATACTGCAGCGGTTATTTCTCAAATGGATTTGGTTATAACAGTAGATACAGCTGTTGCTCATCTATCTGGAGCATTGGGAAAGCCAACTTGGATATTGCTTTCTTATATCTCTGATTTTAGATGGGAACTTAATAGAAGTGACAGTTTTTGGTATGATAGTGTAAGACTTTTTAGGCAAAAAGAAGATTATTTGTGGGATGGGGTTATTAGTGAAGTTAAAGAAGAACTGAAAAAGTTTATTAAATAAAATTATTTCTTATTAGAATAGTAGATTTGTTATAAAGTAAATAAATATCATTTCTACTTTTTTTATAGGATTTTATGAAAAATAAAACATTTTAATGGAGATGGAATGGAAAATAAGGAAAAGAAAATTTTAAGAAAAGGTGATAAAATACAGCTGAAAATAGCAGGACTTAATACGAAAGGTCGTGCGTACGGTTTTTATGGAGATGACGAAAATCGTATTTTTCCAAATATAAATGCAGCTGAAGGGCAAATTGTTGAAGGAATTTTTGTGAAGAGAAGAAGAAAATATGAATTGATTCGATGTGAAATTATTGATTTTGCAGGAAGAAAAAATACGATTTATGACGAAATTGCTAGACAAAATGGTGGTTGTAATTATCAGTATTATTCATATGATGAGCAACTTGCGATGAAAAATTCTAACATTGAAAAAGAGGTGAAGAAAATTGCAAAATATGATTTTACTTTTGAAGAGCCGGTTAGAAGTGTCGAAGTAGAAAAATATCGAAATAAAATGGAATTTAGCTACGGAAATGCTGTGAAAGATGGGCCTATGATTTTGGGACTTCATAAACAAAACAGTTTTCATGATATTGTTGAAGTAGATGGATTGAAATTGATGGATGATAACTTTAATAAAATTTATATTTTTTGTAATGAATTTTCAAAAGCGACAGGGCTGGATTTTTATCATAGATTGGATCATATTGGCTTTTTTAGGAATTTGGTTATTAGAAAAGCGGATTTTACGAAACAAATTTTAGTAAATATGGTTACGACAACTCAAATTGAAGATGAGAAAAAATTGGAATTTCAAAAAGGTTTAGTTGAAGGATTGTTGGCTTTGGAGCTTGAAAAAGGGTTTAAAATAACAGGAATTTTACATACATTTAATGACAATTTTTCTGATTCGGTTGTTTCTGAAAGTGAGGAAATTCTTTTTGGAAAAAGAGATTTGGAAGAAGAAATTTTAGGATTAAAATTTAAAATTAGTCCGTACAGTTTTTTTCAAACAAATTCAAAGACAGTGGCAAAATTATACGGAAAAGTATTGGATTATTTAGATGAAATTGACGGGGAAAATATTCATAATTCAGTTGTTTTTGATTTATTCAGTGGAACAGGTACGATTGGACAGATTGTTTCAAAGAAGGCAAAACAGGTTTATGGAATTGAGCTTGTAGAAGAGGCTGTTGAAAAAGCAAATGAAAATGCAAAATTGAATGGTATCGAAAACGCACATTTTATCGCAGGAGATGTTTTTGAAAAATTAGATGAGTTTGATAAAAATGGAATCAAGCCAGATATTATAATTTTGGATCCGCCTCGTGCAGGTGTTGGTGAAAAGACGCTTAATAAATTGTTGAAATACGATGTGAAAGATATAATTTATGTGTCTTGCAATCCAAAAACATTTAATATTGATTTGAAGGTTTTGCAAGAAAAAGGGTATGAGCTGGTGAAGATGGTTACGGTTGATATGTTTCCAGTTACGCCACATATGGAAGTTGTGTCGAGATTGAGAAAGTTAATTTAGTAGGAAACTAACTGGGAAAAGGAATTTTTTATTTGTAATGTTGGTTGTAAAAGTAGGGTGTATTATCAAGTCAGGCACAACAAAAGAGTAAAAATAATAATTGACAACTTCTTATAAATATAGTATATTATATATGAACAAGTGTTCACATATTAAAATTAAATATTATTGTAATTAATAAAAAAGTTGGAGGTTGCCATGAAAAACAATGAATGTGTGTTGACTATTGAAGGGCTGGATTGTCCTAATTGTGCGGCTAAAGTTGAACGGAAGATAAATACTTTGGAAGGGATTAAGGAGGCTACGGTTGATTTTCTTGGTAAGAAGATAGTAGTTCATGCTGATGAAATTTCTGAAAATGAACTTGCTGAGATTATTCAGGCGGAAGTGGATAAAATTGAGGATGGGGTTAAAGTTTTTGTTCCAAAAGTCCAGGCAGGAGAGAGTTCTTCTGAAGAGGAAGATACAGGTAAAATTAAGAAAAAATTGCTAATTGGCGGAATTTTATTCGTATTGGGAATTTTTGTTCCAAAAACTTTATTTATTCCAAAACTTGCAGTATTTTTGATAAGTTATCTTATAATTGGTAGCGATGTTCTGATTTCTGCATTTAAAAATATATTGAATGGGCAAGTTTTTGATGAAAATTTTTTGATGGCAATTGCAACTATCGGGGCATTTGCTATTGGAGAGTATCCTGAAGGTGTAGCTGTTATGTTATTTTATCAGATTGGTGAGCTGTTTCAAGGGATTGCGGTTAATAATTCTAGAAAATCCATTGTTTCACTTATGGATATACGCCCTGATTATGCTAATATTAAAGTTGGAGAAGGAATAAAAAAAGTTTCGCCTGAAAAAATAAAAGTTGGAGAAATTATTGTGGTAAAACCAGGGGAAAAAGTTCCTTTGGATGGAAAAATAGTAAATGGGGCTTCAACTTTTGATACTTCGGCTTTGACTGGGGAATCACTACCAAGGGAAGCAAAGGCTGGAGATGATGTTTTAAGTGGATTTATAAATAAAACTGGGCTTATAGAAATTCAAGTTACAAAAATATTTTCTGAATCTACTGTTTCAAAAATACTTTATTTAATGGAAAATGCTGGAAGCAAAAAATCAAAGACAGAAAATTTTATAACAAAATTTGCAAGATATTATACTCCAGTAGTTGTTATTACAGCATTAATTTTGGCAATATTTCCCCCTCTATTAATTCAAGGTGCAACTTTTTCAGATTGGATTTATCGTGCTTTGATATTTCTTGTAGTATCTTGTCCTTGTGCTTTGGTTATTTCTATTCCTTTAGGATTTTTTGGTGGAATTGGCGGGGCTTCAAAGCATGGGATTTTGATAAAAGGGACAAATTATTTGGAAGTTTTGAATAATTTGGAAAGTGTTGTTATGGATAAGACTGGAACTTTGACAAAGGGAATTTTTAAAGTTACAGAAGTAAATGCTGAAAACAATATAAAAATTAATGATTTTCAAAATAATAAAACTGAATTGACAAAACCTTTGTTATTAAAATATGCTGCACATATTGAAAAATTTTCTAATCATCCTATTGCACAGTCAATAGTTTTAGAATATGAAAATTCTGAATCTAAAGTTGATGAAAATGTTGTAAAGAATTTTGAGGAAATCTCAGGATTTGGAATAAAAGTTAGTATAAATAACCATCAGTTTTTGGCTGGAAATTCTAAGTTAATGAATTTGGAAAATATTAATTTTGATAAAAAAGAAAATTTAGGAACTGCGATTTATTTGGCAGCTGATGGAAAATATATTGGAAATATATTAATTTCAGATGAAGTGAAGGAAGATTCTGAAAAAGCGATTAAAGGCATGAAGGAAAATGGAGTAAAGGAAATAGTGATGCTTACTGGTGATAATGAAGCCATTGGTAAGAATATAGCTAAAAAACTTGGAATTGATAAAGTATTTACTGAGCTTCTTCCAAATGAAAAAGTGGAAAAACTCGAAGAAATTTATAAAGCTAAAAGTCAAAAAAGTAAAATTGCTTTTGTGGGTGATGGAATAAATGATGCTCCTGTGCTTGCCAGAGCTGATCTTGGGATTGCAATGGGCGGTGCTGGAAGTGATGCGGCAATTGAAGCGGCTGATATTGTAATAATGAATGATGAGCCATCTAAAATAGTAACAGCCATTAAAATTGCTAAAAAGACAAAGGAAATTGTATGGCAAAATATTACTATTGCATTTGCTGTAAAAATAATTGTTATGATTTTAGGACTTTTTGGTGATGCAACAATGTGGGAAGCTGTATTTGCTGATGTTGGAGTCGCATTGCTTGCTGTCTTGAATGCTGCAAGAGTTTTGAGATATAACCCAGAATCTTCAAATAAATAATATAAGCAAAAAAGTTAGAAGAATATATTCTTTTATGAATTGACTTCTAATTTTTTTATTAATACTATTCCCTGTTTAAAAAGCGGATATTTATTTTAATTATCTAAAAGAAAATATTAGGTTTAATCTATTAAAAAGATTTATAATGTATTCGTTATTAAAATGGGGTTTAGTATAACAACAAAGTTTTTAAAATTTTTATTTTATTTTACAAAAGAAAAAATTTGCAAATACTTATAAAATCTGTTATCATAAATTTAAGAAAATATTGAAATTCAATGGAGGCATAGTAGTGGAAAATATTATTTCTATGAATGATATGAAAAAAGAAGAAATTCTTGATATTTTAAAACTGGCAAGAAAAATTGAAAATTGTTCAGAAGAGGAAAAATTGGAATTTTTACATGGTAAAATTATTTCAACCTTGTTTTTTGAGCCAAGTACACGTACCAAAATGTCGTTTGAATCGGCTGCAATGCGGCTTGGAGCAAATGTTTTATCATTACCGCCTGTGGAACAGTCGTCTGTAAAAAAAGGAGAATCTTTTACAGATACTATAAAAATGGTTGAGGCATATTCAGATGTGATTGTTGTAAGGCATCCATTTGATGGTGCAGCACGGCTTGCGGCAGAGACATCAAAAAAACCTGTAATAAATGCAGGAGATGGATCTAATCAGCATCCTAGCCAGACTTTACTCGATTTATATACAATTTTGGAAGAAAAGGGAACACTTGAAAATTTAAAAATTGCGTTTGTTGGAGATTTAAAGTATGGAAGAACAGTCCATTCATTGACAAAGGCACTTACACATTTTAATCCGACAATTTATTTTGTAGCACCGCAAATTTTACAAATGTCTGATTATTTATTGGAAGATTTGAAAAAAAATGGAATAAAATATGAAATTTTGGATGATTTTAGAAATTGCCTTGATAAAATTGACGTTTTCTATATGACTCGGATTCAGAAGGAAAGATTTCCAGATGTGGAAGATTATGAGAAAGTTAAGGGGATTTATGTTATAAATCGTGAAAATATCGTAGGAAAATGTAAAGATGACATGATAATTTTGCATCCTTTGCCAAGAGTTGATGAAATTGATACAAATTTAGATAATACAAAATATGCCTTATATTTTAAACAGGCTAAAAATGGGATTCCTATAAGACAGGCGATGATGATGACTGTTTTAGGAAAGGATAAGGAATTTTTTCTGTAAATTTATTATTTTAGAATAGGAAGTTTATTTTATGAAAGGAAAAGATTATGTCTGAAGGAAGAGAATTGCAAATAAGAGCAATAAAAAATGGAATTGTAATAGATCACATCCCATCGGAAAAAGTTTTTGCAATTGTGGAAATCTTAAAATTAAAGGAATACAGCGAAAGAATAACAGTTGCAGCAAATATGCCAAGTAGTTCGCTTGGGAGAAAAGGGATTATTAAAATTGAGGAAAAAATATTAGAAGAAAAGGAATTAAACAATATTTCACTATTAGCCCCAAATGTTACAATAAACATTATAGAAGATTATAAAGTTATTGAAAAGACAAAATTAGAACGGCTAGATAAAGTTGTCGGTCTTATGAAATGTGATAATCCAAAATGTATTTCAAATCGTGAAAATGTTAAGACAAAATTTGTTCGTGTAAAAAATGATTCTGAAAATTCAAATGGAAGTGATTTGAAAGAAAAGGCAAAATACAAATGTTTTTATTGTGAAAAAGTAATTTTGGAAGATGAGATACAAATTCAATAATTTAAGAATAGTTTATTAAAGAAAGGAAAGGTCAATGCCTAAAATAATTATAGAATCAAAAATATCTTCTAATGGTGCAGGAAATAGGTTTAAATTAAAAATAAATGATGAAAAAATTGTAGAAGTAAAATTTAATGAAAAAACAGAAATTGATGTAGACTATGGAGAACAAACGCTTCAAGTATGCAATAATTTTTTAATAAAAACTCCTAAAAAAGTTATAAATGTGGAATCAGATAATCAAAATTACAGAATAACACTTCATTTTAAAGCATGGGGAATTATTTTTGTCTTTCAGATTTTAATGGCAGCATTAATTATGAATATGCATCAAACAGCTGTTTTTATTGCAATTCCGATGTTTATTTTAGAAATTTTAATTTTGATTGTTATGGGAATGCTTGAAATAAGAGAAGTTAAAAGAAAGGATAGTTAAGGAATGACTAGAATTAATGAAAAAGCAAAAGAAAGAATATTTGTTGCATTGGATTATAACAATATGGAAGATGCAAAAAAGCTAGTTGAAGAGCTGGGAGATAATATTTCAATGTACAAGGTTGGGCTGGAAAGTTATCTTAATACAGATGGGAAATTAGTTGATTATTTACATGAAAAAGGGAAAAAAGTGTTTTTGGACTTAAAGTTTCATGATATTACAAATACTGTGAAAATGGCTTGTGCGAATGCAATTAAAAAAAATGTATTTATGTTTAATATTCATTGTTCAAACGGAAGCAAAACTATGAAAGAAGTTGCTGAATTAGTGAAAGAAAGCAATTCAGAAAGTCTTTTAATCGGAGTAACAATTCTGACAAATTTGGGAGAAAATGACATTTTTGAAATGTTTAAAAGTGAACTTAAATTAGAAGAAATTGTTTTAAATCTTGCCACACTTGCTAGAAATAGTGGAATGCACGGAATTGTGTGTTCGCCGCAGGAGGCAAAGAATGTAAAGGAAAAGTTAGGAAAGAATTTTGTGACAGTTTGTCCTGGAGTACGTCCTAAGTTTACATTAAATGCTAATGGAAAAAGTGATGATGACCAGACACGAATAATGACACCAGCAGACGCGATAAAGCAGGGAGTAGATTTTCTTGTTGTTGGACGTCCAATAACTAAGGCTAAAGATCCAGTTGGAAGTGCTAAATTAATTTTGGAAGAGATTTCAGAAGTATTATAAAATATTGATGTTATGAGAGTTTTTCTGAAAAATTGAAGAAAAAAAATTAAAATTCTTGAATAGAATTAATGTAAATCAAAGATAGATGTATTAAAATAAATAATACTAATATTAATCTTGTTTAAGAAAAGGATACGATCATTTATTTCAATAAAGAGTTTTGATGTTTGTAAATGTACAATTCAAAGTTTAAACAGATAAATAGTATAATTTATAATAGGCAATTGTAAAAATAAAAGCTATAAAATTGAATAATAGTATACTCAAACCCATTTAAAATCGTATAAACTTAGGGTTTGAGCAAAATAGTCATAGCTTTTGAGTTCAGTTTTAAATCTGTCTTACTATAATTTTTATATTAAGGATTAAAAATTTTATTATTTAAGAATCCCTAAAATTAAAAATGTTGTACTTATTAGGATTTTTGAACTTTTACAAATAGCTGAAAAATTAAAAAAAGGAGATTTTAAAAATGAAAAAAAGTGTATTGCTATTAGCATTGGGAATTTTGGGAGCGTACCAGTTAGGGTATAGTGAAAATACAGATATGAAAGTTGAAAAAAGTCGAAATGTGGAAGTAAAGCAAAATGAGGTTCAAACTAAAACTAAAATTCAGACTGAAGAAAATTCAGATGATGCAAATGCAGATAAAGCAAAAGAATCAAAAGAAGCAGATGAGGTAGAAAAAAATAGTAAAGAAGGAGCTGTTCAGGAAGTACAGTCAAATAAAAAAGAACATAAAGAAAAAGAACAAAAAAAAGCTCCAAAAGAACCAAAAGTTAAAAAATTGACACCAGAACAAGAGAGAAGGCTGGATGCAAGAGCAAGAAAAAATAAAGAGAAAAAAATGACATTAGATGAAAAATTGGATTTCCAAATTTTGAAAATGGAAAGAATGTTAAAAAGTTTGGAAGGTAAATAAAAATAATATTACTAATCAGTTTTTTAGTATAGATTAAATTAATCAATTTGGGAGTAGAAAATGGAAAAGAATAATATTATTCTAAAAAATGGAATCGATGTTTTTGGAAATAAAATTGAAATCTTGATAAATAATGATATTATTGAAAAAATTTCTGAAAATATTGATGAGAATGAATTTAAAAATAGTGAAAATTTAAAAATTATTGACGTTGGTAAAAAATTGGTAATGCCAGGAGTTATTGATGTACATACACATATGAGAGAGCCTGGAGTTACATACAAGGAGGACTTTGCAACAGGTTCACGTGCATGTGCCAAAGCTGGAGTTACGACTTTTTATGATATGCCAAATACGATTCCTACGACTACAACGTTAGAAAATTTAATGGAAAAGAAAAAATTGGCAAGTGAAAAATCAATTGTAAATTTTGGACTTCATTTTGGTGGAAGTAAAAATGATAATATTGAAGAAATAAAAAAAGTTTTGAAAAATAGGGAAGTCAATACAGTAAAAATTTTTATTAAATAGTACAAGAACACTCGCGACTTTAGTCGTGAGATAAATTGCACGAAAATTTTAGTAAGCATATAGGGAAACTTGTATGTAGACACGGAGCAAAACCGTGCAACAAAGAAACTGAACTGCTGGAAACTCTTAAAGCTAGTATGACCACAACATAATACCTAGGTAATAATATATGGTATAAGTGTGATGGTGGCGAAAGCAGAAAAAATATACT